>DATGPD010000221.1:0-5627 GCA_035305285.1 Planctomycetota bacterium | reverse complement strand
GGCTGGAAGGACTCGTGTGACTCGGTGTTCCACGCCGACGGCACGCTGGCCGAGGCGCCCGTCGCCCTGTGCGAGGTCCAGGGCTACGTCTACGGCGCGCTGCTCGCCGCCGCCAGGCTCGCTGCCGCGCTCGGAAAGCGGGACGTCGCGCGCGACTGCTCCGCGCGCGCGGACGCGCTGCGCGAGCGCTTCGAAGCGGCGTTCTGGTGCGAGGACCTCGACACCTACGCGCTCGCGCTCGACGCCCGGAAGCGCGCGTGCCGGGTCGTCACTTCGAATCCGGGACACTGCCTGTTCGCCGGCATCGCGGACCCCGAGCGCGCCGCACGCGTGGCGCGCACGCTGTGCCACGGGACGTCGTTCTCGGGCTGGGGGGTGCGGACCGTCGCCGCGACCGAGGCGCGCTACAACCCGATGTCGTACCACAACGGCTCGGTATGGCCGCACGACAACGCGATCATCGCGGCCGGCTTCGCGCGCTACGGGTTCCGCGACCTCGCGCTCTTGATCTGCACGGGCATGTTCGAGGCCAGCTCGTACCTCGATCTGCACCGCCTGCCCGAGCTGTTCTGCGGCTTCCAGCGCCGGCCGCACGAGGGACCGATCCTCTATCCGCTCGCGTGCGCGCCCCAGGCCTGGGCCGCGGCGGCGGCGTACTCGCTCCTGCAGTCCATCCTCGGGTTGGAGCTGGACGCGGTGCGCGGCGTCGTCCGCCTCGACCGGCCGACGCTCCCGCCGTGGTTGGAGACGGTGCGCATCGAGGGCCTGCGCCTGCGCGACCGGCGCTTCGACCTCGCGCTGTCGCGGCGCGGCGGACGGGTCGAGGCCTCGATCTCGGGGTCGAGCGACGACCTCGCGTTCGAGTTCGAACCGTGACCGGCCGGCGGCCGCGCGGGAGGATCGCGACGCGGCGAGCGAGGGCGCTCGGGCAGCGGGTACGCCCGTTGCCCGCCCGTCCGCCATGGCGCCCGACGAAGGTGTCCGGCCGAGCGACGCATCCCACACCCCGGGCGGTGGGGGCGGCGCGCTCGCCGCGATTCTGCTCTTCGCGGTCGCGGCCGAGGAGGGCGCGCGTGTGGTGCTCGACCGACCGTGGCCGGGGTTCCCCGCGGCCGCGAGCCACACGGTGGGCTTGCTGCTCGCGGCGCTGTGGACGACCTGCGGCGTCGCGATCCTTCTGCGGCACGCGGCGCCCGCGTGGGGCGCGCTGTCCTGGCTGCTCGCGGTCGCCAGCCCCATCGCGATGCTCGCACACGGACTCGTGACCCGGGTCGTGGGATCCCCGTGGGGACTCCTGTTCGTGCCCGGTGCACTCGTCGCCACGTTCCTGCTGCGGCGTGCGTTCCTCGGCGGCGACTTCGCACGGCTGCGCAGCCGCCTGCGGCACGCGCACGACGCCTGAGCGCGGTTCGCCGTCGTCGCGGACGCCGCGGGCAACCGGCACGGCTTCGTGGCGTTGCTGCGGTGGGAGGCTGGCGACGCGGAGTCCGGCGGACACCCCGTCAGCGCCGGTCCGGACCGGCGCACTCGGCGTCGTGTTCCGGCGCGATCCACGACGCCTCGCTCGCGGCGCAGGGCGTCGGCCGGCGCCGGCCGCACAGGCAACGATCCGACACGGCACCGGGCCGGGCCGCGCGCCGCGACGGGCGGAGCTTCAGCGCGCAAGGGCCACGACGCCGTTCTGCACCTTGCCGACACCGAGCGCCTCGCCCCACAGGCGGCGCGCCCGGGTGTGGTACAGGTGGCACTCCTGCTGGCGTTCGACGAGCGCGTGCGCTTCGCGCAGCGGCCGGCCGTCCGCCGCAGACATGGCGCGGGCGAGGTCGCCGATGACCTCCCAGTTCTGTCGGACCTTCAGGCGCGCGAGCACCACGCACTCGGCGCCGATCACGCGCGCCGCGTACTCGTCGCCGGAGTTGCGCGCCATGCGCATCACGCGCTGCAGCGAGCGCGCGAGCGTGCGTACGACGCAGCGCCCGATCGACTCCCTGTCCGCGCCGATCGACAAGCTCGCGCAGACGCGGCGCAGGCACGCGGCCCGACTGCGCGCTTCCTCGCGCTCCGCCTGCCACTCGCGTTGCAGGCGGAGGTCGGTCGTGCAGGAGATCGCGGTCTCACAGATGGTGATGCATCCGAGCTCTGTCTCCAGAGCCTCGAGGAGCAGGTCTTCGACTCGTCGCATGGCTTCCCGTGCTGGCCCCATTGCCCGTGGAACGGATTCTAGTCGGGTGCAAGCCGCGGCCGCCGCGACCGGGAGTTCTGCAGCAGGCTTATCGGGGCGGTGCACGAAGCCGCAACTCGTGCACCCGCGTGCGCAGCTCGCAGCGCGCTTCGACGCGCGCGGGGTACGGCACACGGGCGCGTCGCGTGTTTCCACCCGACGCGCCCGTGACGCGGAGGCGCTTTGCCCGGTGCGGCGGCGTCACACCGTCGTTCGCGTGCGACCGGTGAACAGCGACACCACGAACAACACCAGGAACACCAGGAAACAGATTTTCGCGATGGTGGCCGCCATCCCCGCGACTCCGAAGAACCCGAGTAGGCCGGCAACGAGGGCGATGATCAGGAAGATGATGGTCCAGGAAAGCACAGAGACTCCTGCAGTGATGGTTGAAAAGGGAATGTGTGTGAGCGCGCAACCCTTGTGCCGTCCGCGGCGCAATCGCGTGACTCGCGCCCACGGCTCATTCCATGACTCGTGCATCTCGTGGTGCAGCATCGGTTGCAGTGCATGCATGGGCGTTGCGCGCCCGACGGCATGCCCGTTGCTCGCGACGGCAACGCGGCGCCGCGCGGCGGATGCTCGCGAAACACGAAACCACAATGCAGGAGATCTCATGATGCGCGCAGCGATTGTTCCCATGATCCTCTCGTTCGGCCTCGCCGCGCTGGTCGGCTGCGCCTCGACCGAGCCGCCGGCGACCACACGCGATCCGCACGGCAACTACGCGACGACGTCCGAGTTCCGATCGACGCAGCGGCGCGAGTTCATGGCGGCGATGCGCGCGGGCCTCGATGACTTCGACCGGCGCCGCGCCGAGCTGGAGGCGCGCGCATCACGGCAGGGGCAACCGGCGGTAGACGAGCTGCACGACCACCTGCCGGGCCTGGTCGAGCTGCGCACGACGTTCGTGAACTCGCTCGCCAAGCTCGATGCCACGCTCGACAAGGACTGGCCCGACCGCCGGCGCGAGACGGAGAAGGCGTACGAGAAGCTGCGCTCCGCGCTCGACGAGGCGTACGAAGAAGTGCTGAAGTGAGTTCGCGGCGCACGACCGGGAGGTCGCGTGCGCGACCCGGGGTCGTTGCGCGCGCCGGCCGCTTGTCCGGCGTTCGCCGGCGGCCTTCACGAGGCGGCGACTTCTTCCGGTGCCCCTGCGTTCGTCATGCACCTTCGCGCTGGCATCCGCCTTGCACCGAGCGCGCCCTCGGAGCGACCCGAGTGACGACGCCTTCGCACGGGCGTCGTGTCGCACGCAGAACCCCGCTGCTCTCAAGGAGAAGTTGGTGATGCAAGTACGTTCCACCCTGCCCCTCATCCTGACGGTCGCGTCGTCTGCTGCAGTCCTTGCACAGACCGACCCGCCCGCCGCGCAAGAACGTCCCGCACCCGCCACGACGGCGTCCGCCTACATGCTCCTGAAGGACGCGCTGGGTGCGAAGGTGGCGTTCCAGCCCGGTGCCGAGGCGAAGCGTGAGGCCACCGCGGACAACAAGGAGAGCGCGAGGCGCCCGACCGGGGAGATCAAGGAGTTCCTGGTGGAGACCAGCACCGGGAAGCTCGAAGGCGCCGTGGTCGCGTTCGGCGGCGTCCTGGGCCTGGGCGACAAGACCGTCGCCCTGCCGGCGTCGCTGATGACCTGGAATCCCACGGACCGGAGGTTCGACCTCGCCGCCACCGAGGACCAGCTCAAGAGCCTGCCGGCGTTCGACCTGAACGAGGCGCGCAAGCGCGGGCTCGACACCGAGATCGCAGTCATCCGCTCCGGCTGGGCGAACCTGGACCTCGCTGCGGACCACTCGAAGCACGCGAACGAGGCGTCCGGCACCGAACGCAAGGGCGGCGACGTCGTGCGCGCGATCGAAGGCGCCGCGCGTGAAACCGCGCGTGCGGGCGATCCGGACGCCGACGTGCAGAAGGCCGCGCAGGACGCGACCGTCGCCGGCACGAAATTCGTAAAGGTGCAGACCCGATTCGTGTGCGCATCCGACCTCGACGACTACCCGGTCTACGCGCTGAACGAGAAGTTCGGGAAGGTCGAGAACTGCGTGCTCGATCAGGACAAGCGCCAGATCGCCTACTGCATCGTCCAGCACGGCGGTGCGCTGGGGATCGGCGGAACCGAATACCTGGTGCCCTTCCGCGCGCTCGCCTTGTGCCGCGACGGGGACGCGCAGATCTGGTGCATCCACCGCACAACTGACCAGCTGAAGAACGACGCCGTGAAGTACGAGAAGCCCAAGGAGGGCGTCCTCGAGCCCGATGTCGCACGTCGGGCGGACGAGGCGTTCGCCGAAGGGCGCTGAAACCGAACACCCCCGCCTGGTCCCAGCCACGCACGACGAGCCTCAAGGAGTTCTAGTTGGGACCGAGGCCTAGCGGCGCCCGAGACGCCCCCCTGACGTCTCGGGCGCTTTTTTTTGTACGCGTCCGACTCGGATCCGACGATCCGACTCGGACGGGTCGCGCCAGCCGGCAAGGTGCCGGGGAGGACCGCGGATCGCGTAGACGCGGGCTCCCGGTGGGGGGTGGCGGCCTCATGCGGCCTGCAACGTGTCGTGCGAGCCGTGCAAGCGACGGCGCACGCGGCGGGACGATCCGTGCTGCGGTCGGTGAGCCTGGCGGTTGCTCGGCCCGCGTCGCCCTGACCCTGCGCTGACCTTCCTGACCTTGCGCGCCACCACGGCACCTGACGAGGCGCAGCACGACCGACACTCCGGATCACTCGGCGACTCGGCGCGGCCCATCGCGGTCCGCCGGGCGTCTCGTGCCGGCGCCGCCGTCGTTCCGCACGCGTGCGCGCTTTTGCCGACGCGTCGCGTGCGCGATCAGCTGGGAGCCGCGGGCACCGTGCCGAGCGCGCGCTGGATCGTCGTGACCAGGAGCCGGATGTCCGCCGGCTTGGCGATGAACTGGTCGAAGCCCGCGCTGCGGATGCGGTCGCGGTCGGAGCCGCCGTGGCCGCTGATCGCGACCGCGAACATCCGCGGCCGGCTCAGCTCGCGCTCCTGCCGCCGGATCTCCTCGATCAGCTCGAATCCCGAACGCTCGGGCATCATCAAGTCGCTCACCAGCACCCGGACCGGGAACCCTTCGAGGACGTCGAGGGCCTCGTCCACCGAGTGCGCGGTGCGCGCGTCGTAGCCGCGGAAGCGCAGGGCGAGCGCCATGGCCTCGGCGGTCGGCGCGTCGTCGTCGACGACCAGGACTCCGGTCCCTTCCGCCGGCGCCATGGCGTGCCCTTCCGCGTCCCGCGGCGGCGCCGGGCACGCGACCTCGGCGGGCATGGTCGGGATCGAGAAGCTGAACCGGCTGCCCCGGCCGAGGCCGTCGCTGGCCGCGGTGACCGTGCCGCCGTGCTGTTCGACGATGTACTTCACGATGTGCAGGCCGAGCCCCATGCCGC
>DATGPD010000220.1:0-3506 GCA_035305285.1 Planctomycetota bacterium | reverse complement strand
AGGATGCGCTGCCGTCCTACTACCACAACGCGTCGCCGACGACGCCGCGTCCGAACCGCGCGAGCCTGCTGACCGTGCCCGACGCGGAGACCGCGAACATGTTCGGGCAGAACCGCATGTCGCGCGCCGCACTGGACGCGGTCACGGCGGCGCTGCCCGCCGACGTCAGGGTCGTCGAGATCCGCCTCGAGGAAAGCGAGCGCAGCGAGGAGCAGAAGGCCTGGAACAGGCGCGGCGTCGACGTCTACGAGGACGTGACCGTGAAGTCGGAGGTCGACGCGCACGGCACTCCGGTCGTCACCGTCTCGGTGCCCACCGGCGCGAAGCCGGTGCGCCGCGTCGCCTTCGTGCGCCGGCACGGCGAGGGCGGGCTGCCCCTCTTCCTAGTCGAGCAGAAGGTGTTCGACCAGATCTACGCCGGCAACCCGCCGGAACTGCCGCCCGGCGAGTTCCTGCAGGTCGCGAACTCCGAGCTGTTCCAGTCGCTCAACCCGCTGTTCGTGATCGGGTTCACGCCGCTCGTCATCTGGTTTTTCGGCCGCCTGCAGAGGCGCGGCGTCGACTTCAGCACGGCGCGCAAGATCTTCGTCGGCCTCGCGCTGACCACCCTGTCGCTGCTCGTCATGGTGCTGGCCGGCGTGGTCGGCGACGACGGCGCCGCGAAGGTGTCGTGGCTGTGGCTCGTGCTGTTCTACGCCGTGATCACGATCGGCGAGCTGTGCCTGTCGCCCATGGCGCTGTCGCTCGTCACCAAGCTGTCGCCGCGCCGGTTCGTGGGTCTGACGATGGGGGGCTGGTTCCTCGCGACCTCGTTCGGCAACAACTTCTCCGGGTTCTTCGGCGGCCTGGAGTCGCAGATGTCGCCGACCAGCTTCTTCCTACTACTCGCCGCGATCCCGGGCGTGGTGACCGTCGTGATCGGCCTGTTGCTGCCGAAGCTGGACGCCGCGCTGAAGCTGTACAAGGCATGACGACCTGCAGGGGAGGCCGGGTACCGCGCCCGGCCCCCACGGCCGTGCCTTCCGCGCCGCCCGTCGCACATGCGCGCGGACGCATGCGCTGCGGCAGGCGGTAGGGGCTTCCGGCTCGTGCGGTCGACGCGCGCGGGACGTTCGGTCGCGTCCGGCGGGTGAACGTCGCGCGCGCGTCGGCCGCGCGGCGTCCGTGAGGGCGACGGCCGGCTCGGGGAGCGCGCGCCGGCACGCAGAGCACCCGTGGTCCGCCGGCGCACGCGGCCGTGCTCCGGTGCGGCGACGGCGTCGCGCACGTGGCGCGAGTCCAGACCGCAACCGAGTGCACACCAGGGGCCGGTTCCGCGCGGTCGCGGCCGGTTGCGGCGAGTTCGCGCAAGGCGCGATGCCTCTCGCTGCTTCCCCTTCCGGAGGCCGCGGGCGATCCACGCGGCCGCGGTTCAGCAGTCACCCGCCTGCCTGGGCGAGCGCGGCGCGCGCGACGGGCGGTGGCGTCGCGCGCGCGTCGTCTCAGACGTTGGTGAAGTTGATCTCGACGTCCGGCGTGATGTCGACGAAGCCGAACGGCGTCGTCGTCAGGGTGACGGCACTACTCCAGACGGTGATGCCGTTGAGCTGCGGGACGTTGGGGATGTTGAAGTTGAGGGTGAAGTCGCCGCTCGAGGTCGTGAGACCGGCGAACTGGAAGACCGCCGGAGTGGACACCGACACCTGGAACAGCGGGTCGAAGTCGACCGGGATCGCGCGGTTGGCGGCGAGCGGGATGCCGGTGCTGCGTCCCAGACTGCACACGCCCTGGTAGATCGTGTTGGGCGTGGCGCGGCCGAGCAGGCGGACCGAGGTCCCGATCACCGGGCGGTCGGCCAGGTAGAGCGTGCCGTTGAAGTACTTGAAGTCGTCGGCGATCGCGTTGCGGTAGCCGTTGATGCCGACGTTGCCGGAGGAGCCGACGCCGATGGTCGAGAGCCACTCGTTGGTGATGTCCCACTTCCCGTCCATGTCGGTGTCGATGAAGATCTGGACGCGGACGTTGCCGGACTCCTCGATCACCTGCAGGCGGACGCGGGCCTGCGTCGTGGGCGGCGAGATCGTGCCATTCGAACCGGACGCCACGAACTGGAACGACGCTCCGTTGTAGTAGTACACCCAGTAACTGTCGAAGCCGTCGTTCGGCGCGCCGTTGTCCTGCAGCTTGATCATGAAGTAGGTCGCCGTGGCGCCGGCGCCGTTGTGCCGGGCGATCGGGCCCGTGTACATGAGCTGCGGCGCCGCCATGTCGTAGATCGCCACGGTTTCGACACAGCAGTCCTGGTCGGTGACCCCGTCCAGTGTCAGCTCCTGGAAGGTGGTCGCGACGTTCGACTGGACCTGCCCGGAGGGCAGGACCACCCAGTCGCCGCGCTGCTCGGTGTAGCCGGGGACGACCGTTCCGGCCGGGTAGGTGAAGGTGTCGATGTACTCCTGGGCGAACGCGGTGCTGGCGAGGAGGAGGGTGGAAAGGAAGGTTCGGCGCATGGTTGTGACGGGAGTGTTTCGGCGAACCAGTTCACGACGCCGAGGTCGCGACCGCCCGGTCGCGCGCGGCGCGGAACGCCGCGGGAAGGCCCTCGTTCGTCGTACGGACGGCGGCCGGAAACGCATGGGTCGGGATGGCCGAGCCGGAGCGAGTCCGGTCGCACAGGGCATTGTCTACGCAGCGCGGAGGATCAGCAACCGCGCACGATGCGCGCGACGACTTGCCCGTACGGCCACGCGCATTCCGCGTGCAGCGGCGCCGGAACTGATTCCGCTCGCGGCGCGCGTCGTCGCGATCGTCCTTCAGCCTGCCCGCCCGCCTCAACGCTTCGCGCAGCACGAATTCGATCTGACCGTTCAGGCTGCGCATCTCGTCCTCCGCCCACTTGCGCATCGCGTCGTGCACGCGGGGGCTCAGGCGCAGGAGGAAGGGTTTGCGTTCGCCGTCCATACGCTCGCGCCGTCGCGCTCAGGAGTGCAGCGTGCCGGTGTTGATCACCGGGGTCGCGTCATGCTCCGAGCACAGGACGACGAGCAGATTGCTCACCATCGCCGCCTTGCGCTCGGGATCGAAGTCGACGATGCCCTTGTACTGCAGCTGCTGCAGTGCCATCTCGACCATGCCGACCGCGCCGTCGACGAGCTTCTGACGCGCGGCGATCACCGCCTCGGCCTGCTGCCGCTTCAGCATCGCGCCCGCGATCTCCGGCGCGTAGGCGAGGTGGCTGAGGCGCGCCTCGAGCACTTCGATGCCCGCGAGCGCGAGGCGCTCGCCCAGCTCGCGCTTCAGCTCCTCGTTCACCTCGTCGAGGCTGCCGCGCAGCGAGGGCGCCGACTCGTCGACGCTGGTGTCGTACGGGTGGTTGGCGGCGAGGTGACGCACTGCCGCCTCGCTCTGCACCTGCACGTAGCTGCGGTAGTCCTCGACGTCGAACGAGGCCATCGCGGTGTTGTGCACGCGCCACACGACGACCGCGCCGATCTCGATCGGGTTGCCGAGCTTGTCGTTCACCTTCAGCT
>DATGPD010000219.1:0-2895 GCA_035305285.1 Planctomycetota bacterium | reverse complement strand
TGGAAGGAGAACTACCGGCTGTGGATGGACGCGCTGCGCCGGTTCGCGCGCATGGGCGGCGTGATCACCACCGGCGAGGACGCGGGCTACATCTACCTCCTGCACGGCTTCGGCCTCCTGCGCGAGCTGGAGCTGCACCTGGAGGCCGGGTTCCATCCGCTGGAGGTCGTGCAGCACGCGACGTTCAACGGTGCGCGCGTGCTGGGCCGCGAAGGCGAGTTCGGCCGGATCCGCACGGGGCTGTCGGCCGACCTGATCGTCGTGCACGGCAACCCGCTCGCCGACTTCAAGGTCCTCTACCCCGGCGGCGCCACGCGACTGCGCGACGGACGGGTCGAGACGTGCGAGGGCATCCGCTGGACGATCAAGGCGGGGACCCTGTACCACGCGCCGACCCTGCTCGCGGACGTGCGCGCCCTGGTGCGTGCCGCGCGCGAGGGCAAGGCCGAGCGCGAGGACGGCTGACCGGTGCGCGGGCTCGGGAGCGCGGGTCGCGGCGGCGCGGCAGGAGCATGACGCGGGTGACCGCACCGGCGTCCCGGTCGGCGGCCGCGACCGGCAACGGCCGCCTGCACGAGCAACTCGTCGACGGCTCGCTGCTCTCCGTGGTCGCGCGGCACGGCAGCTTCCTCGCGCTGGCGATGGGCAGCCACGCGCTGGTCAACCTCGTCGACCTGTGGTTGATCGGCCGGCTCGGCGCGCACGCGGTCGCCGGCGTGCACGTCGCCACGACGGTGAACTTCCTGCCGATGATCGTCGGCAACGGCGTGTCGATCGCCTCGATGGCGATGATCTCGCGCCTCCTCGGCGCCGGGCGGCAGACCGCGGCGCGCGTGCTCGGCGAGCGCGCGTTCACCTTCATGCTCCTGCTCGGCCTCGGCCTCGGCGGCCTGCTCGCGCTGCTGACCGTCCCCGCGGTCGACCTGCAGCGCGCGGTGGGCGAGGCGCGCGCGATCGGCATCCACTACCTGCTCGTCGCGAACCTCGGGACGATCTCGATGTTCGCCTTGCTGCAGGCGACCGCCAGCATGCGCTCGGCGGGCGAGGTCGTCGTGCCGATCGCGCTCGTCGTGGGCGCGAACCTGCTCAATCTGGTGCTCGACGTCGTCCTGCTGTTCGGCTGGCCGGCGCTCGGCGTGCCGGCGATGGGCGCGCCCGGCGCCGCGTATGCGAGCGTGTTCGCGCGCGGGGCCAGCGCGCTGCTCGGCGTGTTCTGGCTGCGCCGGCGGTCACACCCGCTGCGCCTGCGCCGGTTGCGCTGGCGCGGCGGGCGGCAGGAGATCGTGACGATGGTCGCGCTCGGCATGCCGCAATCGCTGCAGATGGCGGTGCGTGCCGGAGTAGTGATCGCGCTCACCGCGGTGGCCACGGGGCTGGTGGGCGAGGTGGCCCAGGTGACGCTCAGCGTGACCACCCGCCTCGACACCGTGGTGCTGTTCGCCGCTGCCGGCTACGCGAGCGCGGCGACGACGGTCGTCGGCTTCTGCGCCGGGGCGGGGCACCGCGACCGCGCCCGGCGCGCGGCACGCATGGCGGCGTGGTGCGCCTTCGTGGTCGGTTCGCTCTGTGCGCTCGCCCTGTGGCACTACGCCGAGCCGCTGTTCGAGCTGTTCGTCGCCTCCGCCGAGCCCGCGGTCCTGACGATGGGAGCGTCGTACCTCGGCATCGCGGTGGTCGGGCACGCCTTCGGTTGCTACGCGCTCGGCGCGACCGGCGGGATCAACGGGGCGGGCCGGATGGTGCCCCCCTTGGTCCTCGACGCCGCGGTCTACCTGCTGGTGCTGCCGCCGGCGCTGTGGCTCGCGGCGCGGAACTGCGCCGGCAGCGCGACCCTGGCGCCGCTCTGGTGGAGCCTCACCGCGGTCAACGTGGTGCTCGCCCTGGCGCACGCCGGCTATCTGCGCCTGGCGCGCTGGGTCTAGCGCTTCTGTCAGTTTGACGCAGCGCCCGAAAACGCCGCCTGCCAAGATGACGGCGCGGCAAGGTGGACGGCCGGACCTAACTCTCGACCCTGCCGTCAGTAGTAGCACCGCGCCGCCTGCTCCTGCCGGCACGGAGCTTGTAGAAGCGGCGCGACCGCGAGTGCGCGCTTCGCCCTGAGGTGGGGCGGCGCGGGCCCGCAACGAGGCAACCATGTCGAAGTCGAAGATCATCGGTATCGATCTGGGGACGACCAACTCCGTTGTGTCCGTGATGGAGGGTGGTCAACCGGTCGTGATCCCCAATCTCGAAGGCAGCCGGACGACGCCGTCCGTCGTCGCCTTCACGCCGAGCGGTGAACGCCTCGTCGGAGCGCCGGCCAAGCGCCAGGCGGTCACGAACCCGCAGAACACGATCTACTCGATCAAGCGGTTCATGGGCCGCCGGCACAACGAGGTCGAGGCCGAGGAGAAGCTGGTCCCGTACAAGATCGTCGGGGGACCGGACGAGCTGGTGAAGGTGCAGATCGGCGACCGTGCGTTCACCCCGCCGGAGATCTCCGCGATGATCCTGCAGGCCTTGAAGGAGGCGGCCGAGGCCTACCTCGGCGAGAAGGTCGAGCGCGCGGTGATCACCGTGCCGGCGTACTTCAACGACAGCCAGCGGCAGGCGACCAAGGACGCCGGCACGATCGCCGGGCTGAAGGTCGAGCGCATCATCAACGAGCCGACCGCCGCCGCGCTGGCCTACGGGCTCGACAAGAAGAAGTCGCAGACCGTCGCGGTGTTCGACCTCGGCGGCGGCACGTTCGACATCTCGATCCTCGACGTCGGCGACGGCGTGTTCGAGGTCAAGGCGACGAACGGCGACACGCACCTCGGCGGCGACGACTTCGACGCGGTGATCATCGATTGGCTCTGCGACTCCTTCAAGAAGCAGTACAACATCGACCTGCGCAACGACCAGATGGCGTTG
>DATGPD010000218.1:0-2859 GCA_035305285.1 Planctomycetota bacterium | reverse complement strand
GCGGATTCAAAATCCGCCGTGGGTAACACCACTTGTGGGTTCAAGTCCCACCTCCGGCACCACCTCGCGCGTCGAAGCTGCGCTGCCTTGTCGCGGTGCGCGCGGCGAGGTTTGATGCGCGCATGCAGACGATCGCGAGTTACGTCGCCGGACGCTGGCACGAGGGCCAGCAGGACCATCAGGCCCTCTTCGACCCGACGACCGAGGCGGAGATCGGCCGGTGCAGCTCGGCCGGCATCGACTTCGGCGCGGTCGTCGCGTACGCGCGCGACAAGGGCGGCCCCGCCCTGCGCGCGCTGACCTTCGCGCAGCGCGCCGAGGCGCTCAAGGCGGTCAGCGCCGCGATCCACGCGATCCGCGACGAGCTGATCGCGCTCTCGGCGAAGAACGGCGGCAGCACGCGCGGCGACGCCAAGTTCGACATCGACGGGGCGACCGGCACGCTCGCGGCGTACGCCGCGCTCGGCAAGGAGCTGGGCGACGCGCGCCACCTGTCCGACGGCGACGGCGTCCAACTCGGCCGCTCCGCGCGGTTCTACGGGCAGCACGTGCTGACGTCGCGGCCCGGCATCGCGGTGCACATCAACGCGTTCAACTTCCCGGCGTGGGGCATGGGCGAGAAGCTCGCCTGCGCGATCCTCGCCGGCGTCCCGGTGATCGAGAAGGCCGGCACGCCGAGCGCGATGGTCGCCTGGCGCACGGCGAAGGCGATCGCCGACAGCGGCGCCCTGCCCGAGGGCGCGTTCCAGTTCATCGTCGGGAACACCGGCGACCTGCTCGACCGGCTCGGCCCGATGGACTGCGTCGCGTTCACCGGCAGCTCGCGCACCGGGCGGCAGATCCGCGGCCACGCGAACCTGCTCGACCACAACGTGCGGGTGAACGTCGAGGCGGACTCGCTCAACGCCGCGGTGCTCGCGCCGGACGTCGAGCCGGGCAGCGACCTGTTCCACCTGTTCGTCGGCAACGTGGTCGTCGACATGACCCAGAAGGCCGGGCAGAAGTGCACGGCGGTGCGCCGGATCTTCGTGCCGAAGGAGCGCGTCGCCGAGGTCGTCGAGGCGCTCACCGAGCGCCTGCGCGCGGTGAAGCTCGGCGATCCCGCCGTGGAGGACACGCGCATGGGACCGCTGGCGAGCGCCCGGCAGTGGCAGGACGTGCGCGCCGGGATCGAGAAGCTGCAGCGCGTCGCCGAGCTGGCGTGCGGCGGCACGCAGCGCCCGTTCGAGCGCGGGTGGTTCGTCCAGCCGACGCTCGCCGTCGCGCCGGGCCTCGACGTCGGGGTCGTGCACGAGGAGGAGGTGTTCGGTCCGGTGGCGACCGTGCTCGGCTACGACCCGGGTGACGTCGACACGCTCGCCGCGACGATCAACCGTGGCGGCGGCGGGCTGGTCGCCAGCATGTACGGCAACGAACGGTCGTTCACCGACGCCCTGGCCTTCGCGATCGCCCCGTGGCACGGCCGCGTGTGGATCGCGTCGGACCGCGTGGCGGACCAGACGCTGCAGCCGGGCATGGTCCTGCCGCAGCTCATCCACGGCGGACCGGGGAGGGCCGGCGGCGGCGAGGAGCTCGGCGGCCTCCGCGGCCTGCACCTCTACATGCAACGCACGGCGGTGCAGGGCTTCCAGGGCGCGATCGCCAAGACCTTCGGGAGGGGCGAGGCCGCGCCCGAGGGTTCGAAGATCAGTACCTGATCTCGGTGACCACGGCGCTCGTGCTCGGCGCGACGCCGGTCGGCGCGCTGGAGCTGCTCGTGCTGTAGGTCCGGCGCACGCCGGTCGGCGCCGGGCCGCCGCTGGTCAGCGGCAGCGGGCTCTGCCGGCCGTCCGACAGCGCGACCGGCACGCCGGTCTGCGACGCGTCGGGCGCGAGCACCTGCGTGAACAGCACGACGCCGGGGAAAGCATCGTTCCACGGTGCGCTGATCACCGCGCCGCTCAGCGATCCGGTCGTGTTGGTCGTGCCGAGCGGCACCTGCGCGATCGCGTCGGTACGGATCGCCGTGCAGAAGCCGGGCAGCGTGAGGTTCGGATCGGCCAGCCCGAGCGCGAGCACGACCGGCGCGGACGACGGCCCGCGGGCGACCGTGAAGCTCAGGTTCAGAGCGGTCGCGGTCGCCGAGAAGGTCGTGGTGAGGCCCATCGCGCCGTTCGGCGTCGTGCAGCCCGTGCCGAGCTGGGTGGAAGTCGGGGCGCTCGTGGTGGCCGCTCCGCTGGACCAGTCGAGCGAGTAGGTGCCGGTGACGCCGTTGTCGACCTGCAGCTCCCACAGCAGGGAGTCGACGCCGTCGTAGTTGAACGAGACGTCGAGCGGGATGGTGACCGCGAACGGCGCCGGCGGAACGGGCGGCGCCTGCGAGATGTCCGGGAGGTTCGTCGGCTTCGTCGTGTAGACGGTGGTAGGCGGCGCCAGCCAGTTGTTGGCGAACGTCGCCGAGAACTGGGCGATGTCGCACTTGCCCATCAGGATCGTCACGTCGATCGTCCGCGCGGTGGCGGACGCGCCGGCGCTGCGGTCGCGCCGCCAGCTCAGCGCGGTGATCGCCGGCATCGGCTGGCCGATGCGGTTCGAGTCTGCCTGATGGACCCGCGCGCTCGCGTAGCTGAAGGGGATGCCGGTCGAGCTGTTGCCTTCGACCCCGGCGTAGCCGGGCGGCTGGATGTGGACGTTCTGAGCGGAGAGCGCCGTCGCGGCGCACGTGAGGGAGAGAAGGAAGCGCATGGTGGTTGCGTGAAACGGGCGCCGGGCGGCGCGAGCGCGGGATGGTAGCCGAGCCGGGTTCGTGCTCGCGACCCATGCGCAGAACTCGTCCGAGTCCGTCCCACGGGGCGCGCGTCGCGCGGCTTCGACCGCGCG
>DATGPD010000217.1:0-7442 GCA_035305285.1 Planctomycetota bacterium | reverse complement strand
GCCAGCATGGTGTGGGCGATGCCGCAGTACGCGCTCGCCACGGGCGTGCTGCAGCAGAACCTGCTGCCGGGCGTACTCGGCGCGGGCGGCCCGCTCGGCGACCGCGGCGGGAAGGTCCTGGCGACCGCGGCGATCTGGGCGCTGAGCGTCGCGGTGACCTGGTCGTACCGCCGGGGCGGCGGCGTGAAGCTCTACGAGCGCGCGCTCAAGGCGATGGTCGCGGTCATCGTCGGGTGCTTCGTGCTCGTGGTCGCCCGGGTCGCGACCAGCGATCCGGCGTTCTCGCTCGCCGAGGTCGCGCGCGGCTTCGTGCCGGACCTGCGCCGCTGGAACGAACCGAGTCCCGCCTTCGCGCCGTGGCTTGCGGGGCTCGACGACGCGCCGCGCGCGTGGTGGACGGCACGCATCGTCGCCGAGCAGCGTGACGTGATCCTCGGCGCGGCCGCGACCGCGGTCGGGATCAACATGACCTTCCTGCTGCCGTACTCGCTGCTCGCGCGGCGCTGGACCGGCGCGTTCTCCGGTCTGCTGCGCTTCGACCTGATCGTCGGAATGCTGCTGCCGTTCTCGCTGACGATCTCGTGCGTCGTCGTCGCCGCCGCGAGCCGGTTCCACGCGCAGCCGGTGCCCGGGCTCGGCGCGGACGCGACGGTGACGGCCGCGCCGCGGATGGCGGCCGAGCACGACCGAACGCTCGCGGCGCGCGTCGCGGCGCTCGGGGGCGAGGCCTCGTCCCTGCCGGACGCCGAGCGCGCGCTCGCCGCGATGCTCGTCAAGCGCGACGCGCAGGACCTCGCGCAGGCGCTCGCGCCGATGACCGGCGCGCGGTTCGCCGACCTGGTGTTCGGCCTCGGCACGCTGGGCATGGCGCTGTCGACGATCACGCTGTTGATGCTGATCTCGGGGTTCGTGGTCACCGAGATCCTCGGCCTGCCGCAGGGCGGGCGGGCGCATCGGTGGGGGACCCTGCTCGCGTCGACCGGCGTGCTCGGTCCGTTCCTGTGGAAGGAGGCGGCGTTCTACGTCGCGGTGCCGACCTCGCTGTTCGGCATCGCGCTCCTGCCCGTGGCGTACTGGACGTTCCTGTGGCTGCTGAACAGCGTGCGCGTGCTCGGCGCGGGCCGCCCGCGCGGTGCGTGCGGCGTGGAACGCGGTGCTGCTGCCGGGTGCGGCGCTCGCGACCGCCGCGAGCGGGTGGAGCATCTGGCACGGCGGGGGATGGGTCGGAGTCGCCGCGGTCGGCGTGTTCCTGGTCGCGGTCGTGGCGACCCTGCGCCGCGGCGGGACCGCGTAGGCTGCGCGGGAGGCGATCAGCGCAGGGCGCGCGCGGCGCGCTGCACCGCGCGCGACGACGTGGCTGCCCCTGCTCGCGGCCAGGCGCTGGACTACGGCGGCGGGCGGATGCGCCGCCGCACCGAGGCGCGCGAGCGCGTCGAGTGCCGCGACGCGCACGTCGTCGGGGGTGGCGTCGGCGAGGAAGGGGCGCACGCTCGCGAGCTCGTCGTCCGCGGCCATGCGAGGTCGGGCGAGTTCCTGGTGCGCGGCCTTGACCAAGCGCGCGCGTCGAGCGTGTCTTCGAGAAGGGCCGCGACCCGGGCGGGCACGGCGACGTCATCGGGTTGCGGGAGCGCGAGGGCGGCAGCGAGCAGGTAGGCGAGCATGGGGAGCGCCGTGCGGCTTGCAGGAAGATGGCTGCCCATGGAGAGGCGGTGGCAGCTGCGGGTGCGACGGACCGGTCGCCCGTGCTCGTCCGCGGTCCATGGCAGAGATCGCGCGGGGCCTGTCCGTGCCTGTTGCGCCGGCAGCGCTCTGCGCGCCGCTTCCGTGACTACTCCGCGCGCAGCGGTTCCGTGACCATCGCGCACACCTCCAGGCACGCGCTCGTCGTCGGGCGGATCGCGGCGAACGCCGCGACCTCGACGCCCGGCACCCACAGCACGCGCTCGTCGGCCGAGACGACCAGCGGCACCAGATCGCGGTCGAAGCGCGGGAGGTGCCGGGCCTGCAGGAAGCGGCGGAGATCGACGTCGAGCTTCAGGCCGAGGGGGTGAAGCGGTCGCCGTGGCGGCGGCGGCGAAGGTGCCAGGGCGGGGGGGCGGCGCCGAGGTCGAGGAGCGCGCGGTAGCGGCCGGCGGCGGCGGGTGAGGGGTCGAGCGGCGGCTCGCCGTGCACGGTGGTGGTGACGGTCCAGCCGCTGCTGCCGAACGTGACGCTGCCGCCGAGCGGGAGTACGACCTCGCCGTCGAACGGCGTGCCGGCGCGCGCGGGGTCGACGACGAGCAGACCCTCGCGCGTGCGCTCGAAGAGCAGCGCGCCGGCGCCGAGGCCGGTCACGCGCTTGCCCGACGGCGCGCGCCACAGCTCGGCGAGGACGCGGTCGAGGACGGCGGACGGCGAAGGCGGCGCAGGAGCGCGCACGCGTTCGTCGACCATGCGCAGCGCTTCGCGCAGGAAGGGTGCGTCGGCGTCGGTGAGACCGCGCAGGTCCAGCTCGGCACGCCACGGCACGGGCTGCCGGCAGCGCTCGGTGAGGATGCGGCGCGCGTGCGCGTCGAGGAGCGCCGTGGCGGCGCGCGCGGTGCGCACGAGCGCGAACAGGCTCGCCTCCAGACTGCGCGCGCCCGCGCGGCTGCGCAGTGCCGGGATGATCTCGTGGCGCAGAGCGTTGCGGGCGTAGCGCAGGTCGGCGTTGGTGGGATCCTCGAACACCGGTAGCCCGTCCCGCCGCGCGACCTCGACGAGGGTCGCGCGGCGCACGTCGAGGAACGGCCGCAGCAGGTGCAGGCGCGGCGCCAGCTCGCGGTGCTCGGGGATGCCGGCGAGGCCGCGCAGCCCCGTGCCGCGCAGCAGGCGGAACAGCACGGTCTCGACGTCGTCGTCGGCGTGGTGCGCGGTGACGATGAACCCGGCGTCGCACAGGCGCGCCATGTCTTCGAGCGCGGCGTAGCGCGCCTGGCGCAGTTCGTCCTCGCTCGCGCGCTCGGGCAACCCTTCGAGCGCCTGGTGGACGAAGCCCGCGCCGAACTCGTGCGCCAGCCGCGCGACGTGTGCGACCGCGCCGCTGCTACCGGGGTACTGGCGGTGGTCGACGTGCGCGAACACGAGCGGACCGGGGAGTCGGCCGGCCTGCGCCAGCCGGCCGAGCACGACCGCGAGGACCGTCGAGTCGACGCCGCCGGAGATCGCGCCGAGAACGGTCGGCGCCGCGGGCAGGTTCTCGTAGCGCGCGAAGCACCGGGCGGTGCGATCGAGCAGGTCTTCGAGGGCGATCATCGGTCGGCGGCGCGGCGCGCCTGCCTGCTTTGTCGGCCGGAGAACGCGGGCGCCTCGCTATACTCCCGCCCCTTTTCCGGCGCCACCGGCGCCTGCCGCACGTCCCGCCTCATGAGTATCCGCATCGCCATCAACGGTTTCGGTCGCATCGGTCGCCTCGTGTTCCGCGTCATGCATGAACGCGGCGGCTTCGACATCGTGGCCATCAACGACCTGGCCGACGCCAGGTCGCTGGCGCACCTGCTGAAGTACGACTCGGTGCACGGCCGCTTTCCGGGCGAGGTCAAGGCAGGCGAGGGCGAGATCACGGTCGACGGCAAGAAGGTGAAGATCCTCGCCGAGCGCGACCCGGCGAAGCTGCCGTGGAAGGACCTGGGCATCGACTTCGTGATCGAGTCGACCGGCGTGTTCGCCACCAAGGCCGACTGCATGAAGCACGTCGCCGCCGGCGCGAAGAAGGTGCTGCTCACCGTGCCGCCCAAGGACGAGGTCGACGCGATGGTCGTGATGGGCGTCAACGAGGACGTCCTCAAGCCGGAGCACCAGGTGATCTCGAACGCCTCGTGCACGACCAACTGCCTGGCGCCGGTCGCGAAGGTGATCCACGAGCGGTTCGGCATCGAGCGCGGTCTGATGACCACGGTGCACGCCTACACCAATGACCAGCGGATCAGCGACCTGATCCACAAGGACCTGCGCCGGGCGCGCGCCGGCGCGACCAACATCATCCCGACGACGACCGGCGCGGCGCGCGCGGTCGGCAAGGTGATCCCCGAGTTGAAGGGCAGGCTCGACGGCTTCGCCCTGCGCGTGCCGGTGCCGGACGGCTCGGTCGTCGACCTGGTCGCGGACCTGAAGACGCCGGCGACCAGGGAACAGGTCAACGACGCCCTGCGCGAGGCGGCGAGCGGCAAGCTGCGCGGCATCCTCGCCTACACCGACGAGCCGATCGTGTCGACCGACGTCGTGCACGACGCGCACAGCGCGGTGGTCGACGGCGACTCGACGATGATCATGGACGGCGGCCGGATGGTGAAGGTCGTGGCCTGGTACGACAACGAGTGGGGCTACAGCAACCGCGTCGTCGATCTGGTGGCCAAGGCGCACTCGCTGGCCTGACCCACGACCGTCATGCGGAAGCTCAAGCGACTCGCCGACCTCGACGTCGCCGGCAAGCGCGTGCTGGTGCGCGTCGACTTCAACGTCCCGCTCGACGACCAGGGGCGGGTGACCTCGGACGCGCGGATCACCGCCGCGCTGCCCACCCTGCAGGCGATCCTGGCGCGCGGGGGGCGTCCGATCCTGATGTCGCACCTCGGCCGGCCGAAGGGCAAGGTGGTCGAGTTGATGCGCATGAAGCCGGTCGCGGCGCGGCTCGCCGAGTTGCTCGGGCGCGAGGTCCGCACCGCCGACGACTGCATCGGTCCCGCGGTCGAGGCGGCGTCGCGCGCGCTGCCCGAGGGCGCCTGCCTCCTGCTCGAGAACCTGCGCTTCCACCCCGAGGAAGAGGCCGGCGACGAGCAGTTCGCCGCCGCCCTCGCGCGCCTCGGTGACGTGTACGTCAACGACGCGTTCGGCACCGCGCACCGGCCGCACGCGAGCGTGTACGGCGTCGCCAAGCTGCTGCCCGCCGCGGCGGGCCTCCTCATGGAGAAGGAGATCGACGCCTTCGACCGCCTGCTGCAGGACCCGGCCCGACCGTTCGTCGCGATCCTCGGCGGCGCCAAGGTGAGCGACAAGCTGCCGGTGATCGAGAACCTGCTGCGCCGGGTCGACGGGCTGATCCTCGGCGGCGCCATGGCCTACACCTTCCTCGCGCAGCGCGGCGTGGCGATCGGCAAGTCGCGCTGCGAGCCCGACCTGTTCGCGGAGGCGGCCAGGGTCGAGCGCGCCGCGCAGGAGCGCAAGGTGGAGCTGCTCCTTCCGGTCGACCATGTGTGCGCCGCCGAACTCGAGGCCGACGCGCCGGCGTCGGTGCACGGCCCCGCCATCCCCGAAGGCCTCATGGGCCTCGACATCGGCCCTGCCAGCATCGAGCGCTTCGTGCGCGCGATCGCCGGGGCGAAGACGATCGTGTGGAACGGCCCGATGGGGGTGTTCGAGATCGAGCAGTTCCGCCGCGGGACGGAAGCGGTCGCGCGCGCGGTCGCCGAGGCTTCGGCCTGGACGGTGGTCGGCGGCGGCGACTCGGTCGCCGCGGTCGAGCTGCTCGGCGTCGCCGACCGCATCGACCACGTCTCGACCGGCGGCGGCGCGAGCCTGGAGTTGCTCGAAGGCCGCGAGTTGCCCGGCGTCGAAGCGCTGCGCGCCTGACGCCGACCGTCGGCTCGCCCCAGGGGCGGCGCAGCCGCCGGTGAGGGCCGGTCCGCGCACGCTGCGGCAGTTCTTCCGCCGCGGTAGGACGCCGACGTCGAGCCGCGTTCGACCGGCGGCTACTGGATGCGCGTCGCGGCCGCGGTGCCGACCAGGCTCTCGGCGAGGCTCGCCAGGGTCAGCGGCTTGGCCACGAAGCCGTCCATGCCGGCTTCGACGCACGCCGTGCGGTCGTCGTCGCGCACGTTGGCGGTCATCGCGACGATGCGCGCCTGGTCGCCGCCGGGCAGCGCGCGGATGCGCTTGGCCGCCTCGATCCCGTCCATCTCCGGCATCTGGTAGTCGAGCAGGACGACGTCGAAGTGGCCGCGGCGGAACGCTTCGACCGCGGAGGTGCCGTCGTCGACGACCGTCACGCGGCAGCCGAGGCGCTGGAGCATGCGCATCGCGACGAGCTGGTTCACCGCGTTGTCCTCGGCGACCAGCACACTGCGGTCGCGCGGCAACTCGAACGCGTCCTCCGGCGGCCGGTGTGCCGGGACCTCTTCGACCGTGCCCGGCTCGGGGCGGACCAGGGGCACGGTGAACCAGAAGGTCGAGCCCTGCCCGGAAACGGACTCGCAGTCGATCTCGCCGCCCATCAGCGCGACGAACTTGCTGGAGATCGCGAGCCCCAGGCCCGTGCCGCCGAACCGCCGTGTGGTGCTGTCGTCCGCCTGGCGGAACGGCTGGAAGATGCGCGCGCGCTGCTCCGGCGTCATCCCGATGCCGGTGTCGCGCACGCGGAAGCGCAGGAACGAGCCGTGGACCGTCGCGTCGACCCGCACGCTGCCGGCGAGGGTGAACTTGAGCGCGTTGCCGAGCAGGTTGGTGAGTACCTGGCGGACGCGCAGGGCGTCGCCCAGCAGGAGCGGCGGCACGGCGGGGTCGACCTCGTGCGTCAGCGCGACGCCCTTGGCGCGCGCCTGGCCGCGGAACAGGTTGGTCGTCTCCGCGATCAGGTCGGCCGGCGAGTACGGCTCCGGGCGGAGCTGGAACATCCCGGCCTCCAGCTTGGAGAAGTCGAGGATGTCGTCGAGGATCCGCACCATCGCCTGCGCCGAGAGCTGGATGGTCTCGGCGCACTCGCGCTGCTCGGGGTCGAGGTCCGACTGCAGGAGCAGCTCGACCATGCCGACCACGCCGTTCATCGGCGTGCGGATCTCGTGGCTCATGTTGGCGAGGAACGTCGACTTCGCGGCGCTCGCCGCCTCCGCCGCCTGCTTCGCCTGGCGCAGGGCGTTGCTCTGCTGCAGCAGGCGCTCGGACAGCATCTTGGTCTCCGCGAGACCGACGTCGCGCGCGCGCAGCAGGAACAGGTAGTCGGGGGTCGCATCGTGCGCCGGGAAGTCGCGCAGGCTGACGCCGAACCCCTTGAGCTGCTCGACCGCCGTGACCCACGGCGAGCCGAGGAAGAACACGGCGGCGGGCTCGGCCTGCTTCACGAACTGTCCGCGGAGCTGCAGTCCGCTGACCCGGTGGCGCAGCATGTGCGCGCTCGCGTGGTCCTCACCGAGGCGGCCGAGGTCGACGCTGAGGAGGCGCGGCTTCACGAAGTCGAACAGGTCGAGCAGGTTCACGCCCGGCCGGACGTCGGGGCACACCTTCTTCAGGCCGGCGCCGGCCTGGCGGATCTCCAGGTCCGCGCTGAGCACCATGTGGAACGGGAAGACCGCCGCGAAGGTCGGCGCGGTCCACGTGACTTCGCTTGCGTCGGTCATCCAGCGCGCCGCTCGATGCGGAACACGTCGTGGTCGGCGGCCGGCTCGCGGGGCAGGAGCCTGACGACGACGTCGGTGCGGAAGCGTGCCGCGAGG
>DATGPD010000216.1:0-5423 GCA_035305285.1 Planctomycetota bacterium | reverse complement strand
TCGATGTCCGCATCCGGACGACGCCGGAGTCACGCCTCGTCGCGCCGCACCGTCCCGGTCTCCTCGTCGAACCGGAACGTCCCGCCCGGCAGCGGCTCGCTGACTTCCAGCTCGGCCGGGCCGATCCGGATGCACACGCCGGGGTGGATGCGGTCGCGGACCTGGATGCGCGCGCCGCGGATCTTCTCGCGGTGGCCGAGGAGGGCGATGCGCTGCGCGACCTCCGCGTCGGTCGGGAGCGGGAGCATGACGGAGGGCTTGGTGAAGCGCGGCGAGAACACCATCGGCGGCGGCGCGGGCTCGCTGCGCTCGAGGGCGAAGAGCGCGGGGAGCAGCCCGTCGATGGCGAGCACCGTGCGCACGCCCGCGGCCGTACCGGCGACCAGCGCGCGGATGCAGCGGCGCGCGCGTACCTCCCCGCCCATGATCTGGCCGTGGCCGCGCGTCAGCTCGACCGCCGCGGCGCGGATCGAGCAGTTCGCGGCCTGGTCGTCGACCGACACCGTGCCGCCCGCGTGCAGCACCGCGGCGGTCGCGTGTCGGCAGGTCAGGTCGCCGGCGGCCCAAACGCGGCTGCCGCCCTGCACGGCGCAACCGACCATCACCGACCCGCCGGCCTCGACCACGCCGTCGATCATGCCGTGCACGATCACGTCGCCGGTCGCCGTCGCGGTGAAGCCAGAGGTCACGTCGCCGTGCACGATCAGCGTGCCGTGGATGCGCAGGTTGCCGCTGCGCAGGTCGACGTCGGTGTCGTGCATCCACAGGGGCACGACGTCGATCGTGCCCCCGGCTCCGCACAGCACGACGCCGTCGATCGCGGCGACGACCCGGCCGTCGGGGTAGCGGCGTACGCCGCGGCCCAGGTGCACGACGGCCGGCGCGACCGGCGCGACGGGCAGCACGCGGCCGCGCACGTCGAAGCCGGCCACGCCCGGCTCGGGCGGGACGATCGTCGCAACGAGGTCGCCAGCGCGCACGCTCGCGAGCATCGACCGCTCGTGGAAGTCGATGCAGCCGTTTGCGCTGACGAGGCCCGCGCGCAGGCCGGGCTGGTACGCCAGCTCGATGCGGCCGGGGGTGCCCGGCCGCGGCGTGCGTCCGCGCGCGACGATCGCCTCGCCCTCGAAGGTCTCGTCGGCGAGCCGCGCCGCGAGCGCGGCCAGCGCCTCGTGGTCGAGGCCGGTGACCACGCCGGCCCCGGCGAGCAATGCGTCGAGGTCCCGGCGCGTAGCGGGCGGACCGGCGGTCACGAGCACCTCGGCGCTCGATCCGTCATCCGCCAGGGACAACCGGAGGCGTGCCACGGTGCGCGTTCTCATCGGCCGGGGGCCGGAGCGGGCTTGGGATGCGGCGGCCTCCCGCACCGAGAAATCCTGGGAACACGGACGGCGGTCCCGAAGACCGCGCACCGCCTGGCGGCGCCGGCATGGCGGCCACGAGGACCGTCCGTCAGAAGTGGCACTCGGTCGCCGGCTCGCTGACGAACGTCGCGGCCCGGCCCGCGACCACCGCCTGCCAGCGGACCATCACCGCGCGCAGTTCGGGGATCGCCGGCACCGGGAAGGCGACGCGCAGCTCCCCGGCGGCATCGAGACGGCCGGCGAGGACGAGAGTCAGGCTCGCGCCGATGCAGAGTTCGCCGTGCACGCCGGGGTGGGTCGTGGGCACGGCCGGGAAGCCCAGCAGCAGCCAGCACGGATCGTGCGCGGCACCCCGCACCCTGACCGCCGATCCGCCGCCGATCGGAGCGCGGGCGACGGTGGTCGTCGGATGCGCGCGCAGCGTCCTCCTCAACGCCGTCCCGAGCGGCGCCGCGCCTTGCCACGGCGTCAGGAGCACGGCGGGATCGAGGACCACGCTGCCGGTGCCGTCGATCGCGTGCACCGGCCGGTCCGGGTTGGTCCCGGCGTGCACCGCGGTCGTTCCGCCGCTGAGGCGCAAATCGCTCGACAGCAGCACCACGGCCGGCTGCGAGGGACGCAGGTCGGGCTGCTCGGAGTGTCCGCCCTGCAGGCGCGAGTGCGCGACGCGCACGCAACAGCCGGCGGCATCGAGGGCCGGGCGCGGCTCGGCGAACGAGCCGCGGCCGAAGCTCGCGCCGCGCAGGTCGCTGTCGGCGATGGCCACCGAGGAGTGCAGCGCGATGACGCTCGCGACGTCGGATGCGCCCGCGCCGGCGGCGCATTCGTGCAGCGTCACGTCGCGGCAGTCCTCGACCGTCACGCTGTACGACCCGCGCAACCCGGCGATCAGCACCTGCCCGACGCATTGCCGTACGCCGATCGCGCCGCGCACGACCACGTTCTGCAGCACGAACGCCTGCCCTGCGCCCAGCGCCTCGACCTGCAGCGGCAGGCCCAGGCTCAGCTCCGCCCCCGCCTCACCGTGGATGCGCAGCGGCTTGCGGATCATGAGGCCGCCGGCCAGGCTCGCTTCGCCGCGCACCAGCAGGATGTCGCCCGGTGCGGCCGCGGCGACGGTGGCGGCGAGCTGCGCCATCTCGATGCGCCAGGTCTGCTGGGCGGCGACCGCGCGCGCGACGAGTGGGATTGCGGCCAGGACGGTCCAGGCGCGGAGCAACTAACGACCTCGGAAGGACGAGCCGGCGCGCCGGGGTCGACGCACGCCGGGAGCGAGGCTCGCGTTGCAAGCCGCGATCCGCCGCCGCGCCGGCGCGGTCGTGCCGCGTGAGACCCGCCGCGGCACCGCAACCTCCGGCCGCCGGCATGCGCAGCGCGGGTCGCTCGCGGCGGCCGGCGCACCGGCGCGCGTCGGCCGTCCGACGGCCGCCCCGCGCGTCGCGCGACTCCGCACGCGGAGACGTCCGCACCGCACACGTCGATCGCGCCGCAGGAAGGATGCCTCGGCGGCCGGGCGTCCGCCGTGCCACCGGCCGGCGCTCACGCCCCCGGCCGCTCGGCGACGACCTCGGCGATCGCGTGCCGGTGGCCGTGCTCGCGCGCGTCGCCTTCGTACGCGTGCACGACGGTGAGCCCCTGCGCCTCGACGATCGCACGCAGTTCGCCCGGCTGCAGCAGGAACGCATGCGGCGCTTCGCGCCCGGGCAGCGCGACGTGGATCGCGGCCACGAGCCGTCCCGAGGGGCGCAGGCCCGCGGCCACGCTGCGCAGCAGCGGCCGGTGCAGGAAGTGCGTGACGAGGATCAGGTCGTAGGCCGCGTCGGGGATGACGAACCCGGGCGGCTCCGCCTCCAGGTCGGCGCAGTGCGTGCTGATGCACGCGCGCACGCCGCGCCGCTCGGCTTCGCGCGCGAGCAGATCGAGCGCGACGCGCGAGGCATCGACCGCGTCGACCACGAAGCCGCGCTCCGCGAGCCACAGCGCGTGCCGGCCGCCGCCGCACGCGAGGTCGAGCGCGCGTCCCGGCGGCAGGTGCCCCGCGGCCTCCGGCAGCAGCGGGTTCGGACGGAAGTCGAACAGCTCCTCGCCGCGCGCGTAGCGCTGGTCCCAACGCGCGATGCGCGGGTCAGACAGAGGGGACATCGCGAGGACGCGGAGTGCCGGGGATGTCGAGCGACCGACTCGCGGTCACGCTTCCGGCTGCCCTTCGAGCACGAGCTGCTCGATCTTCAGCGCCATGTCGGCGTCGGCGAGCACGAGGAGCGCGTCGTCCGCCTGGATCGCGGTCTGGCCGCTCGGGACGACGAACTCGCCGTTGCGCCCGATCGTGATCACCAGCGCGCCGCGCGGCATGCCGAGTTCGGCAATGCTCTTGCCGACGATCGGCGAGTTCGGCGGCACGTGGATCTCGGTGATCCGGGTGCGCGGCAGGGCGCGGTCCTCGCCGCGCCGCGCGTCCATCAGGATGGCCTCGGTCTCGATCGCGCTGACCCCGGCGGACAGCAGCATGCGGCGCGCCATCTCGTAGGCCAGTTCGACCTCGCCGAGCACGCACTGCGTCCGCGGCAGCGCGCTCAGCACGCGCTGCTGGCTCTCGTGGTGCACACGCGCGATGACCTCGAGGTTCGGGTTGGCGCGCAGCGCGTGCTCGATCGCGCGGCGCGTCGAGGCCGGCTCGTTGGCCGTGACGAGGAGCAGACGTGCGGTCGCGATCCCGGCGCGCGCCAGCACGCTCGGCTCGTCGCCGTGGCCGTGCACCACGCGGGTCCCGGTCGCGCGCAGACGGTGGACCGTCGTCGTGTCCTGCTCGATCACGACGAACGGGAGCTGGCGCTGGCGCAGCAGCTCGGCCAGCACCGTGCCGACCCGGCCGTAACCGATCAGCACCGTGTGGCCTTCGAGCCGGTCGCCGTCATGGCTCGTGCGGCGCGCCTCCGCCGGCTCCGCGTCGAGCACGCGGGTCGTCGGCTCCTCGTGCAGCGGCGCCAGCTCGAAGGGCTCGAGCAGCGCCGCGCGGACCTCGGCCTCGTCCGACGGTCGGGCGAGGACCGTCACCTGGTCCCAGCCGAGCAGGCGCGTGTTGCCGGTCGGCGCGACGACCTCGTTGCCGCGCGCGATGAGCGTGATCACCGCGCGCGGCGGCAGGACGAGGTCGCGGATCCGCGGCCCGGGGCGCCCCTTGGGGTCGGGCAGGTCGACGACGATCAGGTCGAGGTCGCTGTGCGCCATGGTGACCAGCTCGAGGCCGTAGCGCGGCTGCGGGCGCGACGGCACCGCCAGGTTGAGGTACCTGGCCAGCCACCCGAGCGTCGAGCCCTGCACGGCGACCGAGAGGAGCACCGCGAAGAACACCAGGTTGAACACCTCCGAGCCGACCTCGAGGCCGGCTGCCATCGGGTAGGTGGCGAGGACGATCGGCACCGCGCCGCGCATCCCGGCCCAGCACATGAAGTGCCGCTCACGCACGCCGATCCGCATGCCGACCGTCCCCATCCATACCGCCGCCGGACGGGCGAGGAACGTGAGCACGAGGAACAGCACGACCCCGTCCAGCCAGAGCTTGCTCCACTGGCTCGGGTAAACGAGCAGCCCCATCATCACGAACACGCCGATGTTCGCGATCATGGACAGGGCGGCGGAAAAGTTGCGGATGCCCTGCTTGTAGATGAAGTGCCGGTTGCCCATGACGAGCCCGGCGGTGAACGAGGCGAGCATGCCGCTCGCGTGGGCCAGCTCGGCGACGCCGTAGGTCAGCAGGACGGTCGCGAGCAGGAGCACGTAGTAGTAGCCGCGGTCCTGCGGGTTGAGCCGATCGAAGATCGCCACCGCGCCGCGCGCCATCGCCCAGCCCACCACCGGACCGGCCACGAACTTCCACAGGAAGAGCGGCACGATCGCCCAGCCGGCGGTCGCCCCCGAGCGCAGCCCCTCGACGACCACGAGGGTCATCAGGATCGCCATCGGGTCGTTCGCGGCGCTCTCGATCTCGATGGTCGAGGCCAGCCGCGGCGGCAGCGCGTGGCGGCGCAGGATCGCGAAGGTCGCCGCCGCGTCGGTCGA
>DATGPD010000215.1:0-2369 GCA_035305285.1 Planctomycetota bacterium | reverse complement strand
GGTCGAGGTGGCGAAGGCGCTCGGCAAAAAGACGATCGCCAAGGGGGTCGAGTCGGCCGAGACGCTGTCGGTGCTGTGGGAGCTCGGCGTCGATTACGTGCAGGGCAACTACCTGCAGGAAGGCGACGCCGAGCTCAACTACCAGTTCGAGGATCAGGCGACCCTCACGTCCGAGCACGTGCCGCCCTGGGCGGTGGCGGATTCGGACAAAAGCCGTTAACCTAGCGCCTGCGGCCGCGACGGCGGCCGCGCCCGAAACCGACCCTTGTTTCCGAGAACGCGTGCCGACCGTCCCTGCCGGGGACGTCGGCGGCGCGCGCCATCGGCGTCGTCCGCAACCCGAAAGTCCAGTCGCCAGCCATGTCCGGTCAATACATCTACACCATGCACCGCGTCTCGAAGGTCGTGCCGCCGAAGCGCGAGATCCTGCGGGACATTTCGCTGTCGTTCTTTCCCGGCGCCAAGATCGGCGTGCTCGGCCTCAACGGCGCGGGCAAGTCGACGCTGCTGCGGATCATGGCCGGCGAGGACAGCAACTTCGAGGGCGAGGCGCGCCCGCAGCCGGGCATCCGCGTCGGCTATCTGCCGCAGGAGCCGCAGCTCGATCCCGCCAAGGACGTGCGCGGCAACGTCGAGGAGGCGGTCGCCGACCTGAAGCGCCTGCTCGACGAGTTCAACGACATCTCGATGAAGTTCGCCGAGCCCATGCCCGAGGAGGAGATGAACAAGCTCCTCGAGAAGCAGGCGGCGCTGCAGGAGAAAATCGAGGTGGCGGGCGCGTGGGAGCTCGAGCGCAAGCTCGAGATCGCGGCCGACGCCCTGCGCCTGCCGCCATGGGACGCCGACGTGAGCAAGCTCTCCGGCGGCGAGCGCCGGCGCGTGGCGCTGTGCCGGCTGCTGCTGTCCCAGCCCGACATGCTGCTGCTCGACGAGCCGACCAACCACCTCGACGCCGAGTCGGTCGCCTGGCTCGAGCGCTTCCTGCAGGAGTATCCGGGCACGGTCGTGGCGGTCACGCACGATCGCTACTTCCTCGACAACGTCGCCGGCTGGATCCTCGAGCTCGACCGCGGCCACGGCATTCCCTGGAAGGGCAACTATTCCTCCTGGCTGGAGCAGAAGGAACGGCGCCTGGCGCAGGAGGAGAAGCAGGAGAGCGCCCGACGCCGGGCCATGCAGCAGGAGCTCGAGTGGGTGCGCAGCAACCCCAAGGGCCGCCACGCCAAGAGCAAGGCGCGCCTCGCGCGCTACGAGGAGCTGGCTTCCCAGGAGTACCAGAAGCGCAACGAGACCAAGGAGATCTTCATTCCCCCGGGGCCGCGGCTCGGCGACCTCGTGGTGGAGGCGAAGGACGTGAGCAAGGCCTTCGGCGACCGCGTGCTGTTCGAAGGCCTCAATTTCAGTCTGCCTCCGGGCGGCATCGTCGGCGTGATCGGGCCGAACGGCGCCGGCAAGACCACCCTGTTCCGCATGATCGTCGGCCAGGAGCAGCCGGACAGCGGGGAGCTGCGCATCGGCCCGACCGTACAGATCGCCTACGTCGACCAGACGCGCGAGGCGCTCGCGGGCGACAAGACCGTGTGGCAGGAGATATCCGGCGGGCACGACACCATCCTGCTCGGCAAGCGCGAGGTGCCTTCGCGCGCCTACTGCGGGCGCTTCAACTTCAAGGGCAACGACCAGCAGAAGTTCGTCAAGGACCTTTCGGGCGGCGAGCGCAATCGCCTGCACCTGGCGAAGCTGCTGAAGAGCGGCGGCAACCTGCTGCTGCTCGACGAGCCGACCAACGACCTCGACGTCGACACGCTGCGCGCGCTCGAGGAGGCGCTGCTCGACTTCGGGGGCTGCGCGGTCGTGATCTCGCACGATCGCTGGTTCCTCGACCGCGTGGCGACGCACATTCTCTCGTTCGAAGGCGACAGCCGGGTGGTCTGGTTCGAGGGCAACTACGCCGACTACGAGGCCGACCGCAAGCGCCGGCTCGGCGACGACGCCGCGCAGCCGCACCGCATCAAGTACAAGCCGCTGGTGCGCTAGCGCAATCCGCGCCGCGCGCCGGCGCTGCGACGGGACGATGCCGCGAATCGGCCGCGAGCGGCCCCGGGCGTACGATGAGTCCGGCGGCGGACGCCCGCGCACCGGGACTGGCGCGACGCAACACGAGCGAGACGAGGCGATGAGCGACCGCGGTGAACGCGTAGTACTGGTCGACGCGCACGACCGCATGCTCGGCAGCATCGCCAAGCTCGACGCGCACCGGCGCGGGCTGCGCCATCGCGCGTTTTCGGTGATCGTGTGCAACGAGCGCGGCGAGCTGCTGCTGCAGCAGCGCGCGCCCGGAAAGTATCATTCCGGCGGGCTCTGGGCGA
>DATGPD010000214.1:0-5124 GCA_035305285.1 Planctomycetota bacterium | reverse complement strand
CAACTGGTTGCGTTCGCCGCGCCGCGCACGCTGCAGGTCGTGCAGGTGCCGAGCGCCGTCGACACGACGTCGTGGGTGCACGTCGCGGCGCACGGCGACGACGCCGCGGTGCTCGCGTTCCTCGACCGCGAGAACCTGCTGGGCCTCGACCTCCGCAAGATCGCGTGGCGATTGCGTGACCGCGCGTTCTGGAGCGCGGTGGTCGCCAGGCTGCGCGAACGCCTCGTGTACGACGACGTCGTGTGGTCGTACTCGATCCATCACGGCGACGTGCCCGCGATCCGCGAGTACCTGCGGCACGCCGATCGGTTCGTCGCCCAGTGCGGCCGCTGGCTCCAGTCGCCGCTGCTCGCCATCGACCCGGTCGAGCGGCGCGCGTACGAGCACGTCGAGTTCGAGCCCCTGGTCCACGCGCGCGCGCACCGGTTCGGGCCGCACCGCCGGATCGACAACGAGGCGGTCGCGCGGCAGTACGAGGCGCTCCTTTCGATCCTGGCCGACAAGCCGCGCCTCGACGACGGCGACTGGCTCGCGGTCACCTACCACCTGCTGCTGCAGGACCGCGTGGGCGACGCGCTCGCCACCTTCGCGAAGGTCGATCCGGCGCGCCTGGCCACCCGCGTCCAGTACGACTACCTGCGCGCCTACCTCGACTTCTTCACGGAGGAGCACGCCGTGGCGCGCGGGATCGCGGCGGCCTACGCCGACCATCCGATCCCGCACTGGCGCGCGCGCTTCCGCGAGATCCTCGCGCACCTCGACGAGGCCGAGGGCAAGGTCCCGCCGCCGGGTGCCTCGCCGCAGGACGCGCTCGCCGCGAGCGAGCCCGCGCTGGAGCTGGCGGTCCAAGCGGGCAAGGTCGTCGTGCGCTACCGCAACCTGACGCGGTGCACGCTCAGCTTCTACCCCATGGACCTGGAGCTGCTGTTCTCGCGCCGGCCGTTCGCCGACCAGAACGAGGGCTCGTTCGCTTACGTGCGGCCACTGCGCAGCGAGGAGCACGCGCTGCCGGAAGGCGCATCGCAGGCGGCGTTCGACCTGCCGGCCGATCTGGCCCGCGCGAGCGTGCTCGTCGAAGCGAGCGCGGGCGGAGTCGTCCGCCGGCAGCCGTACCACGCGACGTCGATGACCGTGCAGGTGCTGGAGAGCTACGGCCAGGTGCGCGTGACCGACGCCGGCGGCAAGCCGGTGAGCCGCGTGTACGTGAAGGTGTTCGCGCGCGACGCGCACGGCGGTGTGCGCTTCCACAAGGACGGCTACACCGACCTGCGCGGCCGCTTCGACTACGCGTCGGTGTCCGGCGACCCGGGCAACGCAGTGCGCTTCGCGCTGCTCGTGCTCGACGACGAGCGCGGCGCGGTGATCCGCGAGGTGGACCCGCCGCGGCGTTGAGCGCCCGCGCCGCCGCGTGCGGCGCTCCGTCCGCGGCGCATGCGGCGGCTTCTTCCGGACAGCGCGCCGCTACGCGCGCTGCCGGTGCGCCGGATCCGCACCTTCCGGAACGAACGACGGCGTGCTATCGTTCGGGCCGCAAGGGTGCGGCCGCGGGCGCGGTTGCAGGTTCTGGGTGGTCGGGCCGCCACCTGTCGAAACCACAGGTTGCGCTCGTGATCGACCGCCGACACCGTCGGGGGCGTTTTCCCGGCATTTCCGCTCCTCCATTCGGGTCCGATGCCGCGCGGTGCGTTGCGCCGTGCTCCGTGGGCCGGACGCTCCGTCCGCACGGCGGCGGAGGTCGCCGATGACCGCGCCCGATCATCCCGCCGACCGCGCGGTCTCGGGCGAGGCGCCGCCGGTGGACTCTCTGTCGGTGCTGTTCGCGATGATGTACGGCAACGCGATCGGCTACGTGCTCGTCCTGCTGAGCGCCTACTTCATCGCGCGCCGCGCGGCCTGGCAGTTCGGCCCCGCGGACGTGGTGTTCATCTTGGCCGCGCTCGGCATCCCGCTCGCGCGGCGGGTCGCGGCGAGGCAGCGGGGCGGCAGGAGCGGCGCCGCAGGCGGGGTCGCGCACCTCGTGGTTGCGGGCGCACTGTGGGCGCTCGTGCAGACGGTGCATCTCGACGTGTGAGCGCGAGCGACGGGCGGAACCAGCCCGTGCGACGAGCGGGGGCGGCGCCGGGGAAGCCGCCTCCGCGATCGAAGGCGCGGCAGTCCGCGGCACGGACCGCCCGCGCTCTCGACGGTTCGCGGTTCCAGGGCGAGGTGCGCGGCCCCTGCGCCCCGGCGGCGTACGTCAGCCGTCCCGCGCGAGCACGTCCGCGACCTTCGCGAGGCCGCGGTGCAGCAGCATGCGGACCGCCTCCTCGCTGCGGCCCAGCTCGGCGGCGATCGCGCGGCGCGACAGGCCGGCGATCCGCGCCAGCACGACGACTTCCTGCTGGGCTTCGGGCAGCGCGGCGATCGCGCGCTCCACGCGCTCCAGCTCCTCGCGCGCGATGGCGTGCCGGCTCGGTGTGGTGCAGCGTGCGGTGGCACGCGAGCGTCGAGTCGACGTCCGCGCTCGCCATGCCGCCGCCCTTGCGCGCGTGCGGCGGTCACGACGACCGCCGCACCCGGCCGCGAAGCCGCGGGTGGCGCCCCCCCGCGCGCGCGCCCGGGGCTCGCGGCCGCACGCGGCAGATCTTCCGAGTGGTCGCCCCGTTCGAGGAGCGGGGCGATCAGGAGCGCGCGCTTCTCCGCGTCCCGGAGGCGACGGCCGCCACGCGGCCGTCACCGGTGCGCCGGGCGGGGCGTGGGCCGCTCAGACCAACCCGCGCACGCGCTCGTCGAGCGCCTTCTGGTCGACGGCGAAGCTCTGCAGCGCGGACTCGGTGAACAGGCCGTCCCAGTCGGCCGTCCCGTTGCGCGCACGCTCGGCCCAGCGCTCGTACACGGGGATCTTGCCGTCCTTCACGATCGCGGCGAGGTCGTCGTCGCTCAGCTCGGGGAACAGGCCCGGGACGCCGTGGTCGCGCAGGAAGGTGCGCAGCGCGTCGGCGTCCATCGCGTCGAGGTTCTCGCGCGCGAGCGCGGTCAGAGCCTCGCGCGTCCTGCCTTCCGCGCTCCAGAGCACGTCGAGCCCTTCCCTGGCCGGGTCGAACCCGGGCTTGAACGTCACCTTCGGGTCGTCCTGCGTGCGGTCGGCGATCGACGCGGGCTCGATGCCGAGCTGCAGGAACTCGGCGGCGGCACCGGTGGGGATGGTCAACGTGTCGAGGCCGGCGAGATCGGCGATCTGCCTGCCCGTGCGGATCGAGGCGCCGATCTGCTTCGTCTGCAGTCCGTGCGTCGCGTTGACCTCGCGCATCAACCGCTGGCTCGCGAGCGTCGCCTTCTCGCCGACGTTCTCGCCGTCGCCCAGGCCGCGGTCCGCGACGAACGAATTCAGGCGGCCCATGAACACGTTGACCCAGGTCGGCCGCGCGACGAGCGCGATCAGCCAGTTCTGCCGCGCCGAGAACCCGAGGGTGAAGTTGACCCGGACGCCGTCCTGGGCGAGACGCCGCGCGGCGAACAGGCCCGCCGGGGTCAGCGGCACCTTGACGATGAAGCGGTCGGGGCAGATCGCGTGGTAGCGCCGGCCGAACTGCCAGCTCGCCTCGGCGTCGTGCGCCAGGTCGGTGTGCAGTTCCACGCTCACGTCGGCGTCGAACGTGCGCACGAGCTTCAGCCCGTGCACGGCGTTGAGGATGAACGCGATCTCGTGCACGAGCTGGACCTCGGCGACCCCGGGCAACGCCTGGCGCACGAGCTTGGCGGCCTCGGGCACCGTCGCGTCGTAGATCCCCTTCTGCACCTCCTTGTTGAGGAGCGTGTTGTTGGTCGTGAGCGCGGTGAACTCGCGCGTCCAAAGCTCGGCGATCGCGTCGACGTCGCCGGTGTCGAGCCAGAGCTGCGTGCCGCAGCGCGCGACCGCGGCCCACAGCGGCGAGGATGGCAGGGCCGCGCGCACGTCCTTGCCCGGCGGCGCATGGCCTTCGAGGCAGAACGCGGCGATCTGCTTCGCGGCCGTGGAATCGTGCGGCAGGACCTTGGCGACGGTGCGGGGCTTGTTCATGGCTCGTGGACGACCGCGGCGTTCGATGCACCGCGGGGGCGGCGCATTCTAGGCCGGCGGACGGCGCGGACCATTCGATCACCGCGCGGCCGCGCGCGGCGGGCGAGCCGGTCGTGCCGCGGCCGCGCGGCACGCGGCGTGCGCGTGCCCGGCCGTCAGCGCTCGACGCGCGCCGCCGCGCGCAGGCGCGCGTGGTGTTCCTGCAGCGGCGTGACGTCGAGCGGGCGCTTGCGCAGCCAGCTCAGGGCCTGCACCGTCGCGGCCGCACCGGCCAGGGTCGTGATGCACGGCACCTTCAGGGCCACCGCGGCGGACCGGATCAGACGGTCGTCGCTGCGCTCCAGGCGGCCGCTCGGCGTGTTGACGATCAGCGTCACCTGGTTGTTCTTGATCAGGTCGAGCACGTGCGGCCGGCCCTCGTGGATCTTGAACACGCGCTCGGCCGTGATCCCGCTGTTGTTCAGCGCGCGCGCCGTGCCGCTGGTCGCGAGCAGCTTGAACCCGAGGTCCTGCAGCTTGCCGGCGAGCGACACGATGTGCCGCTTGTCCTCGTCGCGCACCGAGAGGAACACCGTGCCGGGCTCGGTGGAGCGCATGTCGGGCAGGTGCACGCCGGCCCCGATCTGCGCCTTGGCGAACGCCGCGCCGAAGTTGCTGTCGATGCCCATCACCTCGCCGGTCGACTTCATCTCCGGGCCGAGCAGGGTGTCGACGCCCGGGAACTTGTTGAACGGGAAGACCGGCGCCTTGACCGAGAAGTAGTCCGGCACGACCGCCTGGGTGAAGCCGAGGTCGGCGAGCTTCGCGCCGAGCATCACGCGCGCCGCCAGCTTGGCGAGCGGCACGCCGATCGCCTTGCTGACGAACGGCACGGTGCGCGAGGCGCGCGGGTTGACCTCCAGCACGTAGAGCGACGGGCCGCGGACCGCGAACTGGATGTTCATCAGGCCGACGACTTCGAGCGACCTGGCGAGGCGCACGGTCGCGTCGGTGATCTCGGCGATCAGGCCGTCGGACAGCGTGTACGGCGGCAGCGAGCAGCTGGAGTCACCGGAGTGGATGCCGGCCTCCTCGATGTGCTCCAT
>DATGPD010000213.1:0-3766 GCA_035305285.1 Planctomycetota bacterium | reverse complement strand
ATCGGCGGGTGGTAGGCGACGAGCAGCGCGCACCGCCGGCGCACCGCCTCGGCGACGACCGCCTCGGTCGCGTCGATCGCGAGCAGGATCCTGCCGACCCCGGCCGCGCGCCCGCGCGTTGGGCGCGGCTCGACCAGCAGCCCGACGTTGTCCCACGACTCCGCGTAGCGCAGGGGCGCGATGCCGTCGAGGGCCGCGAGCGCCTGCGCGAGAGAGACCGCCATGCGCGCAAGGCTCGCGGCGGGGCGGGCGCGGCGCAAGGTCGAATCCGGGCGCGGCGGGGGCGCTACGCTCCCGGCGCCGCGATGCCCGAGCTGCCCGACGTCACCATCTACCAGGAACGCCTGGTCGCGCTCCTGCGCGGCGAAGTGCTCGAGCAGACGCGCCTGTTCTCGCCGTTCGTGCTGCGCTCCGTCGAGCCGCCGATCACCGCGCTGCACGGCCGCGCCTTGCGTGGGGTCGAGCGCCTCGGCAAGCGCCTGGTGTTCGACTTCGGCGACGACCTCTTCCTCGTCGTGCACCTGATGATCGCCGGCCGCCTGCGCTGGCGGAAGAAGGGCAGCAAGCCGCCGGGGCGCCTGGGCCTCGCCGCGTTCGACTTCGCGCCGGGCACGGTCATGCTCACCGAGGCCGCGACGCGCAAGCGCGCCTCGCTCCACGTCGTGCCCGGACGCGCCGCGCTCGCGGAGTTCGACCGCGGGGGGCTCGAAGTGCTCGACAGCACGCTGGCCGAGTTCGCCGCCGCCCTGCGGCGCGAGAACCGCACGCTCAAGCGCGCGCTGACCGACCCGCGCATCCTGTCGGGGATCGGCAACGCCTACTCCGACGAGATCCTGCACGCGGCCGGCCTGTCGCCGGTCCAGCTCACCAGCCGCCTCGACGACGAGGCGATGGCGCGCCTGCACGCTGCGACCGTCGCGACGCTCCGCCACTGGATCGACCGCCTGCGCGCGGAAGTCGGCGACGGGTTCCCCGAGCAGGTGACCGCGTTCCGCGAGGGCATGGCGGTCCACGGCCGCTACCGGCAGCCGTGCCCGCGCTGTGGCACGCCGGTGCAGCACATCCGCTACGCGAGCAACGAGTGCAACTACTGCCCTGCGTGCCAGACCGGAGGCCGGTTGCTCGCCGACCGCGGACTGTCGCAGCTCATGCGCGCCGACTGGCCGAAGACGCTCGAAGAGCTGGAAGAGCGCAAGCGCGGGTGACGCGCGCGCCGGAGTCCGTGCGCGCGAACCTTGCGCATCGGCTCCGTGGCTCCGTTCAGCGCGCGGGCTCGCGCCCCGCCGAGCGCACCGGCCGCCGCCGCGCACGACGCACCGCCGTCACTCCGCCCCTCCGCGCGCGCCGGGTCGCCTGCGGCACGAAGCGCACGGCGTAGATCGGCGGCAGATGGGCCGACACGCACGTGAAGCTCGCTCCGCCGTCCTCGCTCACCCACAGTCCGCCGGTGCTCGACCCGAGCGCGAGCCGCTCGCCGGTCTCGTCGACGTCGAGCGCGTGGCGCAGCACGAGGTCGTATGCCGGGCGCGGCAGGCCGCGCGTCAGCGTGCGGAAGGTGCGCCCGCCGTCGCGCGTGACCGTCACCGCGAGGCGCCCGTCCGCGGGGACGCGGCACTCGTCCTTCACCGCGGGCACGAACCACGCGACGTCGGGATCGCGCGGGTGCACCGCGACCGCGAACCCGAACGCCGACGGGCGCGCCGCCTTCGACACCTCGACGAAGGTCGTGCCGCCGTCGTCGCTGCGGAAGATGCCGTTGTGGTGCTGGCACCAGACGCGGTCGGGTCGCGCCGGACATTGCACCAGGCGGTGCACGTCCTGCCTGGCGAGCGCGAACCGCTCGGCGCGCGGCAGGTACTCGGCGCGCAGCCCCTGGCCGACGTTCTGCCAGCTCGCGCCGTGGTCGAGGCTCTGCCACACGCCGCCGGTCGAGACGCCGACCAGCAGGACGCGCGGATCGCGCGGGTCGACGCACACGCTGTGCAGCCCGGGCGCGTCGTGCACGACGCCCGACCACACGCGGCGCTCGGGCACGTCCCACAGGCTGCGCACGAGGCGCCACGTCGCGCCGCGGTCGGCCGAGTGGAACAGGCCGCCGGGCACGGTGCCGCACCACAGGCCGCCGTCGGTCAACGGGTCGATCTCCAGCGCCCACAGCACCGACGTCGACCACGGCACCGGCCTGCCCATGTCGTCGGTCACGCACTCGCCGCGCCTGGGCTTGGGGTAGACCGGCACGCCGACTTCCTGCCACGTGCGCCCGCCGTCGTCCGACCGCTGCAGCTTGGGGCCGAAGTGGCCGTGCTCGAGCGCGGCGTAGAGTGCGCCGTCGCGCGGGTCGACCATCGCCAGCGAGACCGCGGCGCCGAGGAACGCGGGCTCACCCAGGGTGAAGCCGCGCGGACCGCGCTGCGCGATGAAGAGCCCCTTGCGCGTGGAGACGAGCAGGCGGATCGGCATGCGCGCATCTTGCTCGCGCGCGCGCGACACGCCAGCACGGAACGCGCGCGACCACGCGAAGCGCGGTAGGGTGCAAGGCCGTCCGCCTGCCGCGTCGCGCCGCGCGCGCGACCTTCCCTGCCCGCCCGCCTACCCGCCCGACAACGCCTGGAAGAACTCGAGGCGCGCACCGGCTTGCACCGGATCGGCAAGCCCGGTGCGGTCGCGCACCTGCCGGCCGTCGACGAACAGCGCGACGTGCCGCCGCAGGCCGCCCTGGTCGTCGAGCAGGTAGCCGCGCAGGTCGGGACGGCGCGCGAACGCGTCATCCACGGCCTCGCGCACCGTGCGGCCGCGCGCCGCCATCGGCGGACAGTCGACGTGCCGGCGCAGGACCGCGGGGAACGCCACGACGACTTCGGGTCGCGGGTCGCGCTCCATCGCGTCACGCACCTCCCCCCTGCCGCGGGCGTCCGCGCGCGCCACGTCGCGCCTTCCGTGGACGGTCGTGCGCCGCGGCGCGCGCCATCGCCCTCATTCCCTGCGCGTCGCGCGCAGCACCCAGCCCTCGGGGTCGACCTGCGCCTCTGCGCCGGGCTCGAGCGGCACGAATCCGTGCCCGTCCACGATCTCGACCCGGTGCGTCCGGTCGCCGACCACCACCGGCACCGGCATGGGGAACGGCAGGTCGCCGGGGACCTCCCAGCGCAGCGCGAGCCCCGTCCCGGTGCGCTCGGTCACGAGGTGCGGCAGCGCCGGCTGGCGCACGTATACCGCGAAGAACCAGCCCAGCTCCCGGCCGCTGTGCGCCTCCAGGATGCGCTGCACGCCGTCAGTGTCCTCGAAGCGCACGCACGAGCCGTCGGTGACCTTCTCCAGCTCCGGGTCGGGGTACGCGAGGCGACGCAGACCGACGAAGAAGGCCTCGTCGCCGAGCAGCCAGCGCAGCGTGTGCATCACGCACGCGCCCTTGTAGTAGATGTCGTTGCTCCCGCCGGCGCCGAAGTAGATCTGCCGGCTGTCCTGCGTCTCGCGCGGCGCGATCGCGCGCTGGTTGGCGAGGGTGCGCCGCCACCGGCCGATCTGGGTCAGGTACTGCTGCCGCCCGCGCCGGCTCTCGATGTACAGCGCCTGCATGTAGGTCCCGATGCCCTCGTGGATCCACATGTCCTTCCAGTCGCGGCAGGTGACCAGATTGCCCCACCACTCGTGGCTCAGCTCGTGGTGGTGCAGCCAGTCGTAGGCGAACTCGCGTTTCCGGAATCGGTTGCCGTAGGCGATGATCGTCTGGTGCTCCTTGCCGAGGTGCGGCGTCTGCGCGATGCCG
>DATGPD010000212.1:0-3512 GCA_035305285.1 Planctomycetota bacterium | reverse complement strand
CCATGAGCTGGGGCGCGGGCGCCTCGCGCACGAGCACGACGTGGCTCGCGAAGGTGCGCGCCGGCTCGGGCGCGATCCCGGCGCGGGGTTCGGGGCGCGGGGGGATCCCGCCGAACCAGCGCTCGACGAGGGCGACGGCGGCTTCGGGCTCGACCGCGCCGGCGAGGACCAGCACGGCGCGGTTCGGCGCGTAGTGCCGCTCGTAGAACGCACGGCAGGTCGCGACGCTCGCGGCCTCGATGTCCGCGACCCAGCCGAGCACCGGCCAGCGGTTGGGGTGCGTCTGGAACAGCGACGCGTAGAGCAGCGACTGCAGGAGCGCGCCCGGGTGGTTCTCCAGCGAGCCGCGGCGCTCCTGCAGGACGACCTGTCGCTCGCGCTCGAGCATCGCCTCGTCGAGGGACAGGCCGACCATGCGGTCGGCCTCCAGGTCGAGCACGGTCGCCAGCGACGTCGGCGGCACCGCGGTGTAGTAGGCGGTGAGGTCGTGGCGGGTGAACGCGTTGCCGTAGCCTCCGGCTCGCTCCAGGACGGCGTCGAACTGCTTGGGCCCGTAGCGCGTCGCGCCGTTGAACATCATGTGCTCGAACAGGTGCGCGAGCCCGGTGGCACCGACGTTCTCGTCGCGCGAGCCGACTGCGTACGCGAGGTGCACGGCGACCAGCTCGGCGTGCGGATCGGGCGCGACGATCACGACCATACCGTTATCGAGCACCGTGCGGTGCGTCGGGAGGTCGAGGTCGAGCCCGGCCTGCGCCCGCGGCGCGCAAGACAGCCCGGCGACGAACAGGAGCGCGGCGCGGGCAGCGGCACGGGGGACCGATCGCGCGCGCGGCCGCGCGGGATTCGCTTCGTGGGTTGTTGCCACCGATGAAACGCCGATGCGGAACGGCGAGCGGGCAACGAAGGTGCGCCCGGCTCGGGCCGAGGATCGGGCGGATGATAGCGACCCCCGCTGCAAGGCTCGGCGCGGGGCGGCCAGGATGCGACACGTCGCGTGAACGGTGCGCACGATCTCCGTGGCCTGCCCGGCGCAGGGGTCGCATGCGCTCGGGCGGTCGAGTCGGCTCGTGACCGGGTGTCGTGTTCGCGGCGAGCGGTGGTGCGCTCCGGCTTGCGGCGTCGAGCGCTGCGCGGGAGCGCGGGGTCATTCGACCACCCGCGTCGGCGCGCAACAGGGGGCCGCCGGCGGCGACGAGGCCGGTCGTCAGGCCGGGTGGACGCGGCAGGTCGCCTTCACCCGCGGCGTGCCTGCGTCAGTCGGCGCTGCACGGCGGGCGGTTCTCGCCGCAACGGCCGCAGAAGGGTTCGGGCTGGGACGCGGCCACGCGGCCGCCGACGTGGAAGCTCGTGAGTTCGCGTTCCTGGTCCGCGCTCCCGCAACTCGGGCAGCGAACCGCGGTGACCACCGCGCCGTCGTTCGTGTGCACGAGCTGCTCGGAGCGCGCGCCGCAGGACCGGCATCGATAGTGGTAGAGAGGCATGTCGCGGCCGCGGAGCGTAGCGCCCGCCGGGTTCGCCGGGGAGGGACGGGTCGGCCGCCCCCCGGGACTGCGGATGTCGATGCGGCGGCCGTCCCGGGACGGTCCTGCCCGCGGCGCATGCGGGGTGTGCGCGCGCCCGTGCCGCGTTGCCCACGGTCGGCAAGGCGCGCCGGCATGGTTCCTTCGCCGAACGCCGCGCGGACGGGCGGCCGAGCGCGCGAGGTGCCTGGGGGCCGGCAGGGGAGTCGTCGGGCGATGCGGGGCGGACTGGGGCGGTGGGAAAGGGCCGTCGCCGGCCATTACCTTTGCGGTGATGGCGCAACCGAACCCGCAGGAGGTCACCCAGTTGCTCGTCGACTGGTGCGACGGCAACCAGCAGGCGCTCGAACGCCTCATGCCGCTCGTGATGGAGCAGCTCAAGGAGCAGGCCCGCCGCTACCTCGACCGCGAGCGCTCGAACCACACGCTGCAGGCGACCGCACTGGTCAACGAGGCCTACCTGCGGCTGGTCGACCAGAGCAAGGTGCGCTGGCAGAACCGCACGCACTTCTTCGCGGTGTGCGCGCAGATCATGCGGCGCATCCTGGTCGACCACGCGCGCAACCGGCGCGCGCAGAAGCGCGGCGGGACGGCGAAGAAGCTCGACTTCGACGACCTGAGCGGCCTGCTCAGCGAGAAGCAGGTCGACCTGGTGGCGCTCGACGACGCCCTGCACGAGCTGGCGAAGATCGACGAACGGCAGGCCCGCATCGTCGAACTGCGCTTCTTCGGCGGACTCGGAATCGAAGAGGCCGCCGAGGTCGTCGGCGTGTCCCGCGCGACCGCCAACCGCGAGTGGGCGATGGCCCGCGCCTGGTTGCAGGTGCAGATGGCGGCGGACTGATTCCGCCGCGCGCTCAGAAGAGCAACTGCACGCGGTGCCGCTCGCGGATCTCCAGCATCGCGTCTTCCTGCAGCTTCTGCCTCATGACGGTGCGCACCTTGGGCAGCGTCGTCTCGGTGATCAGGAAGAACGCGTAGTGCGTGTACGAGATGCGCTTGACGAAGTGCTGGCCGAACGACGACTCGATCGGACCGCGCCATTCGCCGTCCGCCATGTCCCACGCCGCACGCGTGACGCTCGGCGGCAGGCGCGAGTCGAACCGCGACACGTTGCGCAGCACGCCGCCGCGCTGGCCCGAGCGCCGGTCCTCCGACATCAGGCGGGCGACCTCCTCGAAGTTCGATCCGTCCGGGTTCAGGCGCGCCTTGATCTCCGCGACCAGGGCCTGCGCCTTGGCGCGATCCTCCTCGACCAAGAGCTGCCCGGTGACCGGATGGCGGTCGTAGACGAGGATGTGCGCGAGGTGCACGACGCCCCCGAAGTAGCGCGGGTACTCGCGGTGAAACCAGTGCGCCGCGTCGAGCCCGATGTTGTCGAGGTCCGGCGTGAGCGCATCGAGCAGGCCCTGGCGTTCGAGGGCGAGGCCCGACTCGCGGGCGTGACGGGCGCGCAGGCTGGCCTTGCGCTCCTCGCTGAGCGCCGCGGTGACGCCCTGGTCCCTGCGCTTCCGTTCGAACTCCTCGAGCCACGCGTTGAAGCCCTGCTCCGCGGCTTCGGCGAGCTTGCGTTCGAGGCGCTCGGCGGGGACTTCGCGGTAGCGGGCCTCCGCGCGCAGGGCCACGACGTCGGCGAACTGCCGCACCCAGTCGGCGGGCAGGCGCTCCTGGAAGTAGAGGTTGCCGGCCGGAGTGGAGAGGAACGCGTCGAACTCCGGCGCGTGCCGCTCGGTCATGTGGCGGACGAGGTCGCCGAGGGTCAGCTCGCGACCGTCGACCGACGCCACCGGGCGGTCCTTGTCGCGGGGGTAGCGCAGTTCGATGCCGCGCAGCTTGCTCAGGTCGCGGCGGGAGCTGAGGCTTCCTTCGTCCTGCGCGGAGAGCGCGGCGGCAGCGAACGCTGCGAGCAGGAACCGGGCGGCTGGCGGGCAGACGGACATCGTGCGGCGTGCGGCCGGATGCGGTTGGGCCGAATGCAGCCTTTCGGCG
>DATGPD010000211.1:0-4622 GCA_035305285.1 Planctomycetota bacterium | reverse complement strand
CCCGAGGCTGCAGCTCCGGGTCGATCATCCGGCCGAAACCGCCGCCGCTTGACCGCCTGCCGGCACGCGGCGTCCCCGCGCGGGACGCCACGCCGTCGCGCTGCCCGACGGCTGCCGACGCGCGCGACAGGGCATGCCTCGTTCTCGCCCGCGCGTGCGCCCCGTATGCTCCGCGCCGTCCGGAGGTGCCCGTGCCCGCGCAGAACTCGTCGCCTTACTGGAATCCCAAGAACGAGACGCTCCGGCGCAGCGATCTGCAACGCCTGCAGCTCATGAAGCTGCAGCGGACGGTCGAGCGCGCCCACGCGACGAGCCCGTTCCATCGCCGGCTGTTCGATCGGGCGAAGGTCCGACCCGACGACATCCGCACGCTCGACGATCTGCGCCGCCTGCCGTTCATGACCCGCGAGGACTGGCTCGCGTGCCAGGCGGAGAAGCCGCTGTTCGGCGATCTGATCACCCGCCCGGCCACCGACGCGATCCGCTACCACCTCACCTCGGGCACCAGCGGCCGGCAGCCGCTGCGCGTGCTCGATTCGCGCAAGGACTGGGCGTGGATCGGCGAAGCCTGGTGCTACGGGTTCTGGGCGTTCGGCGTGCGCCCGGTCGACACCGTGTTCTTCGCGTTCTCGTACGGCTCGTTCATCGGCTTCTGGGGCGCGCACTACTGCTGCGAGAAGATCGGCTGCCTGGTGCTGCCGTCCGGCAACATGACGACCGAGAACCGGGTCAAGCAGCTCGTCGAGATGGGCGCCACCACGGTGTGCGCGACGCCGACCTACGCGCTGCGCATGGCGCAGGAGGCGCAGAGGCTCGGCATCGACCTGCAGCGGCAGAGCAAGGTCGACAAGGTGATCGTCTCCGGCGAGCCGGCGGGCAGCATCCCGGCGACCAAGAAGCTGATCGAGGACATGTGGGGCGCCAAGTGCGGCGACACCGCGGGCATGACCGAGATCGGCACGATCATGGTGTTCGAGTGCAGCCACCAGCCCGGCGGCGTGCACATCCTGGAAGACCACTTCATCGAAGAGGTGCTCGACCCCGAGAGCGGCGAGCCGGTCGGCTACGGCGAGCGCGGCGAGCGCGTGGTGACCTCGTTCGGCCGCGGCTTCATCCCGCTGATCCGCTACCGCACCAAGGACCTCGTGGTGAAGGTGCCGCACACGCGCTGCAGTTGCGGGCGGACGTTCGACATCTACGAGGGCGGGATCCTCGGCCGGGTCGACGACATGAAGCTCGTGCGCGGTACCAACGTGTACCCGCGCGCGGTCGAGGCGATCGTGCGCGAGCACGTCGAGGTCGACGAGTTCCAGATCATCCTCACCCGCGAGGAAGGCATCCGCGACGAGATCACCGTCAAGGTCGAGCTGAAGGCCGGCACCGAGACGCGCTGGGAGGAGATCCAGCGTCAGCTCGGCAAGGACCTCGCGGACGCACACGAGGGTCTGCGCTTCAACGTCGCCCTCGCCTCCCCCGGCGAGCTGCCGCGCTTCGAATTGAAGGCCAAGCGCCTGCAAGACCTGAGGACCATGGCATGAGCACCGACCGACCCGCGATCGCCAGACAAGAGCACGACCTGCTCGGCCGGCCGCTCAGCGCCGACGAGCGCGAGCTGCTCGACCTCTACCACCGGCTGGAGGCGCTCGCGTCGCGCAACGACCTGCCGCCCTGCGCGCTGATGAACTGCAAGCAGGCGATGGTCATGCTGTGGAACGCCTGCGTCGACCTCGACCTGCTCTACGAAGAGCCGGGCGTCGACTGAGCCCACGCGCGGCGGCTGTCGCGGCGGTCAGGCCGCCAGTTCGGCCGGGCGCACGCGCAGCTCGGCCAGCCGCCCGCCGCGCAACGCCTCGATCGTCACCTCGCGGCCGATCGCGTCGCCGTCCAGCGTGCGGTGCAGGTCGGCGATCGACGCCAGCGGACGCCCGTCGATGCGCACGAGCACATCGCCCGGGCGCACGCCGGCTGCGTCCGCAGGCGAGCCCGGCTCGACCGCGTGCACACCGATGCCGCGGTTGAAGGCGAGACCGAAGCGCTGCGCGATCGCCTGCGCGAACAGCACCTCCTGCGCGGCGACGCCGATGCGCGCGCGGCGCACGCGACCGTGGCGCAGCACCTCGCTCAGCACGAACTGCCCGGTGTTCGCCGGGATCGCGAAGCACAGGCCCTGCCCGGGCGCGATCGCCGTGTTGATGCCCACCACCTGGCCGTCCGCGTTGATCAGCGGTCCGCCCGAGTTCCCCGGGTTGAGCGGCGTGTCGGTCTGGATCACGCCCTCGATCGGCCGCCCGCTCGGGCTCGGCAGCGTCCGGCCGAGCGCGCTCACCACGCCCAGCGTCACGGTGTGCGCGAGCCCCAGCGGCGAACCGACCGCGATCACGGTCTCGCCGACCCGCAGGGCGTTCGAATCGCCGAGCGGCGCGGGGCGCTCGAAGTGCCGCGGCACGCGCAGCACGCCGACGTCGGTGAACGGGTCGTCGCCGATCACGTCGGCGATCGCCGTCGTGCCGTCGCTGAGGGTCACTTCCACGGCGTCGGCGCCGCGGATCACGTGGCTGTTGGTGAGTGCGAAACCGTCGGGAGTCACCAGGACCGCCGATCCGCCGCCGAGGGCGCGCCGTCCGGCGCGCAGGGTCTGCACGTGGAGCACGGCCGGGCGCACGCGGTCCACCAGCCGCGCGACCTCGTGGGACAACGAGCGCAAGAGGTTCATCGCGCGGCGTGTAGGTCGCGCGCGCCCCGGCGACAAATCCCGCCCGCGCCCCGGCGGTCGCGGTTTTCGCCGTCCGTTTGTCGAATCGCGGGGCCGCCGGACGACCACGAGACGTTCCCCATCCCGAAAGAGACACCGCATGAAGTACCTCTGCCTCGCGTACGGCAACCAGGAGAAGATGGCGTCCCTGAGCAAGGAGGAGTTCACGGCGCTCGTGGAGCGCTGCAAGCCGATGGACGAGGAGCTGCGCCGCAGCGGCCACCTGCTGTCGGTCGAGAGCCTGGAGTGGGCGACCACCGCCGTGCGCTCGCGCAACGGCAAGGTCGTCGTGACCGACGGGCCGTTCGTTGAGACCAAGGAGCAGGTCGGCGGCCTGTTCGTCATCGAGGCGCGCGACCTGAACGAGGCGATCCGGATCGCGTCGCTGCATCCCGCCGCGCACCTCGGCGAGGACCTCGGCTGGGGCATCGAGATCCGACCGATCGCCGACGGCTGCCACCAGTGACCGAGGACGCGCTGCGCGCGCGCATCGAGGCGCTCTACCAGCGCGACGGCCCCGTGGTCCGCGCCGCGCTGATCCGCCTGCTCGGCGACTTCGACCTCGCCGAGGAAGCGCTGCACGACGCGTTCGCCGCCGCGCTGCAGACGTGGCCGGCCGCCGGCATCCCCGAGCGCCCGCGGGCGTGGCTGGTCTCCGCCGGCCGCTTCCAGGCGGTCGAGACCCTGCGTCGGCGCGCGCGCTTCGACGCCGCGCTCGCGGAGCTCGCCGAGCGCATCGCGGCCGACGCACGCCCGGAGGACCCGGACGAGGACGCGATCGAAGACGATCGGCTGCGGTTGATCTTCACCTGCTGCCACCCGCTGCTCCCGCCCGAGGCGAGCATGGCGCTGACCCTGCGCGAGGTGTGCGGCCTCACCACCGAGGCCATCGCCCGCGCGTTCCTCGCCACCGCGCCGACGATCGCGCAGCGCATCGTGCGCGCCAAGGCGAAGCTGAAGGAAGCGCGCGTGCCGTTCGAGGTGCCCGGGCGCAGCGAGATGGCCGCGCGGCTCGACGCCGTGCTGCGCGTCGTCTACCTGCTGTTCAACGAGGGCTACGCCGCCGCGTCCGGCACGCACCTGACGCGCGCCGACCTCTGCCGGGAGGCGATCCGTCTCGGCCGCCTGCTCGTCGAGCTTCTCGACGAGCCCGAGGCGCAGGGCCTGCTCGGGCTCATGCTCCTGCACGACGCGCGCCGCGCCGCGCGCGTCGCCGCCGACGGCCGCCCGGTGCTGCTCGCCGACCAGGACCGCTCGCTCTGGAACCGCACCCAGATCGAAGAAGGGGCCGCCTGGACCGAGCGTGCGCTGCGCAGCCGCCGGTTCGGTCCCTACACGCTGCAGGCAGCGATCGCCGCGGTCCACGCCGAGGCGGAGGCCGCGGCGGCGACCGACTGGGCGCAGATCGTCGGCCTCTACGACGTGCTGCTGCGCGTCGAGCCCTCGCCGGTCGTCGAGCTGAACCGGGCGGTCGCGGTCGGGATGCGCGACGGCCCTGCCGCTGGCCTGGCCCTGGTCGAAGCGATCCTGGCGACCGGTCGGCTCGCCGATTACGTGCCGGCCCACGCGGCGCGCGCCGACCTGTGCGAGCGCGCCGGCCGCCTCGAGGAAGCGCGCGCAGCCTTCGCGCAAGCGCTGCGCCTCGCGAAGTCCGAACCCGAGCGCCGGTTCTTCGCGGAACGCCTCGCGCGCCTGGGGCCCGGCTGACGCACCTCGGGCGCCGGGGGTTGCTTCGCGGCACCCCGCGCCCCTCGTCTCGGGACCGCCGCGACAGGCCTGCGCGCAGACCGCCGTGCGCGACGGTCTCCGCTCTGCCGTGCGCGCTCGTCCGTCCCGAGCGACCCTCGCCGTGCGGTGGCCGATCCACCGA
>DATGPD010000210.1:0-6638 GCA_035305285.1 Planctomycetota bacterium | reverse complement strand
CCAACATCCCGGCGAACGCGATCACCACCTTCAACATGCTGAGCGCGGACAGCACCACGGGCGTCGACCTCGCGTTCCTCGGCGCGCCGGGCTGCTGGTCGAGCCTCGACCCCACCGTCGTGATCCTGTCGCTACCGCTCGGCAGCGGCTCGAGCGCGGGCTACTCGCTGACGCTGTCGCCCGAGCCGGTCTTCGTCGGGCTGAAGCTCTACTCGCAGTCCGCGTCGTTCGTGATGGGCGTCAACCCGGCCAGCGTGCTGGCGAGCAACGGCCTGGAGCTGACGATCGGCCATCCGTGACCGCTCCGCGCGGCGGACGCCAGACGCGTCGGCCGGAAGCCGCCGCGCCGCGAAGCAGAAGGGCCGCGGCGCTCGAAGGCGCGCCGTGTGCCGGTCGCGCAGGGGCTACCGACCGCGTGCCGCGCGCTCGGTCGCGAACCTGCGCCCCAGGTCCTTTTTCGACGGGCTGTCAACCGGGGCGCGTCACCGAGCTAGCATCGGACGGGCTCTCGGCCGGCTCCGGCCGGCGTCCGACGCATCTTCCATCCTCACATGTGCACTCCTGTTCAGACTTCCGCGCAGACTTCCACCCAGGCGGCCGCTCCGGCTCCTGCCGTCCGTTCCCTGCCGCGCATCGGCGACAAGGCGCCTGACTTCACCGCGATCACCACGCACGGCGAGATCCGTTTCCGTGAGTGGCAGGGCGACAAGTGGACGCTCCTGTTCTCCCACCCGGCCGACTTCACGCCGGTGTGCTCGACCGAGCTGACCGAGCTCGCCAAGCGGCACAAGGAGTTCGAGTCGCGGAACTTCAAGCTGATCGGCGTCTCGGTCGACTCGATCCACAGCCACCTGGCTTGGGTCGAGAACCTCGCGAAGATCCTCGACACGCGCCTGCCCTACCCGCTGATCGCCGACGTCGACAAGAAGGTCAGCGAGCTCTACGGGATGATCCATCCCGGCGAGTCGTCGACCGTCACCGTGCGGGCGCTCTTCTTCATCGACCCCAAGGCGACGATCCGCGCGATCATCTACTACCCGCTGAACGTGGGCCGCAACGTCGACGAGATCCTGCGCGTGGCCGACGCGCTGCAGACCGCCGACGCGCACAGCGTCGCGTGCCCGGTGAACTGGAAGAAGGGCGACAAGGTGATCGTGCCGCCGCCCAAGACCGAGAAGGAGGTCGAGGCGCGCAACGCACTCAGCAACGTCGAGCGCCTGGACTTCTACCTCGTCAAGAAGTCGCTTTAACGCGCTCCGCGCGTTCGAGGGCGCGCGGCCCGCGCCGCGCGCCTCGCCCTGCGCCCCGCGCGCACCGTGATCGTCAGGGGCTGCTGCCGGGTGTGCGGACGTCCTCGTCGGCGCCGGCCTGCTGCGGAGGCTGGGGCGGATGTCGTGCGGCCAACGTCGCGCGCCGGGCGGAACCTTGCTGTTTCGCGTGCAGAACCGTCCATGCGTCGGGACGCGGTCCTCTCGCCGGCCGGTGTGGCGCGGAATGCGCACGCAGGCGCGCCACCGGCGCGCAGCTCTTTCGAGGGACCGTTGCCGGCACGCGGATGTCGATCGCCGTTGGTGGTAGCGGAAGACCGACGGATCGGAGGGCGGCGGCTGCTACCAGCCGAACTGCACGACCGGCGCGCGGGTGAGGTACACCCGGCCGGCCTCTGGCGCCGGGTCGGTGTCGCCGAGCAACACCGACGTCACCATCGCGACGTCGACCTGCGGAAGACGGCCGGCCAGCGTCAGATCGAGAGCCGGTGACGTCGCGAGGCGCGCCGTCTGGCCCTCGAGCCACACACTCACCGCCTGGATTGCAAGCGGGGCGCCCAACAGCTGCCCGTGGGCCGGCAGCTGGACGACGTGGTTCGCCGCTCCGCCGGAGCCGTGGAATCCGGCAGACACCGGGCGCGTGAGGAGCACGTCGAGCGGCACGTGCAGGGTGCAGCCGGGATATCCGAGGAAGCCGAGGTCCACGGCTGGCATGCGCGCGGGCGCGATCGCCAGGACGCTGGTCGACAGCGGCGCACCGCCAGCGACGAATCGCACCGAGGCACCCGGCACGAGTTGGTCCGCGGCGACGTTGAGGTCATTCCTCCCGTCGCACGCGGTGCCGACGCTGGCTGCCGTGCCGATGATCGGCTCCATGTACTGATCGATCGGCCACCATCGTGTGCGGTTGGCCGCGTCCGGCTGCCCTTCGATGTCGAGCGCGAGCTGGCCGCCGGTGTAGTGGAACGAGGTGCTCAGCGGGATCGTCACCGCGTGCGGCGAGGTCCACGTCGGCTCGTCGCGATGGGTGAGCGCGGGCGACGCGGGCAGGTCGATCATCCCCTGGAACACGGTCACCACGCTGCCGTGGTTGTCGGCGAACATCGGGCTCGTTTGCAGGACCGCCCGCGTCGTCGCGGACATGCGGACCGTGAGCCGTGCGCGTCCGGCACCGAGGGCGCCCGCGAACTGGCCATCGCGCCGGAAACGGATCTCCCGGATCGCGTGTCCGGCCAGCGGGGTCAGCAGGGACGCGCCGTAGATCGCCTGCTGGCGGAAACGCTGGGTGAACCCCGGCACGGCGCCCAGCCCGGTCGCGTCGGTCGATGCGAACGCCGCGGGCACGGTCCAGCTCTGACCGAGCGCCGACGCCGCGAAGACAACCCAGATGCACAGAGATCGCTGCATGGCTTCGATCAGTCCGAGGCCTGGATGGGGACGGAGATCTGATCCGGCGATCCCTCGTCGCGATTGCTGATGTCGATGGTCTGCGGCGGGCTTCCCACGACGTCGATCGTCGCCTTTCCCGTTTCCGGATCGATCGGGAGCGGTTGCCAGTCGCTCGAGCTTCCGCCCGTGCGCACGAAGTACGGTCCGGGACCGTCGACGGTCACCGTGATGCGCCCACCCTCGGGTGCCGGGTCGGGGTCCACGATGATCGTCATTCAACGCCCTCGGACGGACTCGGCGATCGCCGCGAAGGTCGAACGCAGCGACTCCGGGACGCGCACTGTGCTCGCCAGCGCGTGCAGACGGCGCCGAGCGTTGGCGCGTGCCGGCTCGGCCAGGGCACGCAGCGCGAGGCGTTCGACGCCGATCCAGAGGGCAGGTGTCTCCCGACCGGTTTCGATCGCGGCGAGCACGTCGAGCGAACGCGCTTCCAGCCGCTCGATCGGTCCGAGGGCGATTTCGTCGAGCGGGTGCCCGGGCTTGGTGGCGTCGTCCCGTGCACCTGTCCCTACCGACTTGCCCGCAGCGAAGCCCGCGATGGTCGCGGAAGCACCACCGAGGATGACAAGGAAGAACGCTCGACGCGTGCGCTGGCGGAAGCGATCGAAGGCGTGGGCCTTCTTCACGAGTTTGGCCAACTGCTTGCGCTGGCCGGGGAGCAGACCGAGGCGCATGGATCCAGCCTCCACGGCGAACGCTAGCTGCCTGCATCTCGGGCCGCAAGGCGGCGGGCCGGGTAGGGCACCCGTGGTGGTGCCGTCGGCTCGGGTCGCCGTAAAGAAGTCGGCGCGGGAGTTCGGGCAGCGGAGTTCCTCGCTCGGGTAGGTCCCGTCAGAGGAACTTGTGGTGTTGCGGTGCGGCGCGCCCTCCCACCCCGTGCGCCACCACCTCCCCTCACCCCGCCCGCTCCACCGGCAGCGCGTTGGCGCGCCAGCCCGTCATCCCGTCCACCACGTTCCGCAGCGCGGTGAACCCCATCGCCTGCAACTGCTGCAACGCGGCGTTGCTGCGGTAGCCGCCTTCGCACAGCACCGCGGTCGGCCTGGCGCGATCGAAGTGCGCGAGCGCGGGGTCGGCGGACAGCTCGGGGCCCAGCTCCGTGTTCACGGTGCCGGGCACGTGACCGGTCGCGTACTCCGACGCGCGGCGCACGTCGAGCACCTGCGCGCGCGGGTCCTTCTGCAGTTCCAGGAACAGGTCGACGGCCTCGATCTGCGGGACCTTGGAAGGCGAAGGCGGCAGCTCGTCGGTCCAGCCGACCACGTCCTCGGCGCCGATGCGCAGCAGGCGCAGCCACGCGCTGTGCGCCTGCTCCGCGTTCTCGGCGTGCACGACGACGCCGCCGTCGGGCAGGAGCGCGCCGGCCCAGGCTTCGAACTCGCCGCCGTCCAACCCGACACCGAGCGCCCCCGGCCAGTGTCCGCGGCCGTATGCGATGCACGTGCGCACGTCGAGCACGGTCGCGCCGGCGGCCTGGGCGCGCGCGACCTCGTCGACGGACAGCCGGCGCGGCGGAGCCAGCTCGGCGATCAGGCGCGGGCCGCTCTGGTTGAGCGCGGCGACGCGCGCGAAGTAGCGCGGCGGCGGCCGCAGCGCGCCGAGCAGGCGGTCGCAAAACCGCTCGACGTCGGGCTCGCCGAGCGCCCAGTTCGCGAGCCGCTGCAGCCCGATGGTCGACGACGCCTCGCACGCGATGTTGACGCCGCACGCCGAGCCCGCGCCGTGCGCCGGCCACACCTCGGTCGCGTCCGGCAGCGGCGCGATCTTGCCGTGCACGCTCGCGTGCAGGCGGCGCGCCATGTCGCGCGCCGAGCGTCCCGCGCCGGCGGCGAGGTCCGGCCGGCCGACGTCACCGAGGAACAAGGTGTCGCCGCTGAGCAGGCGTTCGGGCGCGCCGTCGCCGTCCGGCGGCACGACGAGCAGGCACACGCTGTCCTCGGTGTGGCCCGGGGTCTCCAGCACCTTCAGGCGCGCGCCGCCGAACTCGATCTCGGCGCCGTCGGGCAGGCGCCGGCAGGGCAGCTTCCCCGCGAACCGCTCGCCCATCGCGATCTCGGCGCCGGTGGCCGCCGCGACCTCGGCGAGCCCGGCGACGAAGTCGGCGTGCACGTGTGTGCCGATCACGTGGCGCACGCGCAGGCCGGCCCGCGCGGCGCCGGCGAGCAGCTCGTCCGCGTCGCGCAGCGGGTCGACGATCACTGCCTCGCCGCCGTCGCCGATGAGGTAAGCGGCCTGCGCGAGCGGCGCACACCAGAAGCGCTGGAACAGCACGTCGCCAGGGTAGCACTCGCATGCCGGCCCCCAAGGCGGCGCGCGCGAGGCGCGGCGGCGCCTCGCAGATCGGGGCGGCATCCTCGCGGTCGCGAGGTTCGCGCGTGCCCCGCGCCCTCCGGTCGGTCGTCGAGCGGACCGCGGATTCTGCGTCCTCGCTGCTCAGGAGGCGCGCGCAAAAGCCCCTTCGCGCCGTCGATCCCCGCGCACTGGTGCACTCATGGGACACCCTGCCGGTTGCCGCACACGTGCGGTCCCATCCACCCATGCTCACTCGCGTTCCTTCTCTCGCGCCGCTCGCCCTCGCCTCGCTCGCGGCGGCACAACCTCTCACCACGCTCGTCGGCGGTGCAGACCAGGGCGGGACGACGGCCATCCAGCGCCAGGTCGTCTGCCGGCCGGCGTCGGTCCTGTGTTCCCCCGTTCTCGGCCTGCCCACGCAGCGCTTCGCCGGCGGCACGGCGGTCGACCCGATCCGGCAGGTCGTCTGGGACACCGACGGCCTGCGGATGGTCTCGGTCTTGTCCACGGTCAACGGCGGAGCCTGCCGCATCGTGTGCGGGCCGATGCCCGTCCCCGGGCTGCCGGCCGGCGCCGTCGCGACCGGCCTCGCGTTCGAAGAGGACGGCACCTCCGCGGGCGCGCTGTGGGTCGTCGACAGCGCGCTCGGCCTGCAGCGCCTGACCTGGCCGACGCGTTCGTGCCCCGGGCCCGGCCAGCGCTGCAACATCGCCCCGTTCATGCCGACTCCGAACCACGTGCCGGGCGGCCTCGCGATCAGCGAGGTGCACGGCGCGGTGTTCTTCTCGGCGAGCGACTTCTCGGGCGGTGCGCCGAACAACTGGGTGTTCGGCGTCCGGCTGGGGAACCCGTGCCAGCCGTTCTGCCGGCTGCAAGTCGGCGACTGCGGGGCCGTCAGGCTCGGCCCGATCACCGGCCTCGCGTTCGACGACTGCACGAGCACGATGTACCTCACCGACGGCCGCATCACCATGGTGGCCACCTACACGCCGCCGAGCAGCACGATGCCGTGCCAGCTCCAGGTCGTGAGCTGCTGCACGCAGCAGGTCGGCCGGTGGTACGGCCTGTGCGTCGAGCCGGTGCACGCGACCAACGTCGGCCGGGCGTGCACCGCCGCGCCGTGCCCGAACTGCGCGGGTTCGATGAGCCTGAACGCGCTCGGCGACGCGTCGCTCGGCAACGCCGCCTTCGGCTACCGGCTCAGCGGCGCGCCGCCGGGAGTGCTCGCGTTCTGCTTCGTGAACATCGGCGGCTGCACGCCCGGCATTCCGCTGCTGTGCGGCACGTTCCACGTGCCGCTCGCGCCGCCGCCGGTGAACCTCGGTGCGGTCGCGACCGTCGGCGCGGCGTGCGCTGCGAACGCCGACCACCTGCTCCCGATCCCGCTGAGCCCGTGGCTGTGCGGCATCCAGCTCAGCGCGCAGGACGTGATCCTGTGCCCCGGCACCACCGGCTTCGGCGTCGGCCTCAGCAACGCGGTCTGCACGACGATCTCGGACACCTGAGGAAGCGGACCGCGCGCGGGATCGCGAGGTCGTCGCGACCCGCGCACGGACTTCGCCTCGGTGTGTCGAGAAGGGGAAGGAGGCCGCCGGCGGCCGGAGCGTGGTGGTTCGTGGTGCGCCGCGA
>DATGPD010000209.1:0-2529 GCA_035305285.1 Planctomycetota bacterium | reverse complement strand
CGCGGCACCCTCCGTGCGCACGTGGTCGCGGTCCGGTGTCCCGCCGCGGGCACCCTCGATTCGTGCGGAGCCGCCCTTCCGGCCGATGATAGAGTGCGAAATGGCACCGATGAGTTCGACTCCGCCGCGGCTGCCGGCATCCGAGAAACCCTGGCTCGGCTCCTACCCGCCCGGCGTCCCGGCGGAGATCGACCCCGACTCCTTCCCGAGCCTCGTCGCGGTCGCCGAGGACTCGTTCCGCCGCTACCGCGAACTGCCGGCGTTCACCTGCATGGGGCGTACGCTGACCTACGCCGAGGTCGACGCCCTCAGCGGCGCGTTCGCGGCGTTCCTGCAGCAGCGCGGCCTGCGCCGCGGTGACCGGGTCGCGCTGATGATGCCGAACGTGCTGCAGTACCCGATCTGCCTGCTCGGGACGCTGCGCGCCGGCGGCGTGGTCGTCAACGTCAACCCGCTGTACACCCCGCGCGAGCTGCGCGACCAGCTCGCCGACGCGGCGCCCCGCGTGCTCGTCGTCATGGAGACCTCGGCGCACGTGTACGAGCAGGTCGAGCGCGAGGTCGCGGTGCCCGAGGTGGTCGTCACCCGGTTCGGCGACATGCTCGGCTGGCGCGGGCCGCTGGTCGACTTCGCCGTGCGGCGGCTGAAGAAGCTGGTGGCGCCGTGGTCGCTGCCGCAGGCGAGCGACTTCCGGGCGGTGATCGCCGCGGGCGGCGCGCCGGCGCACGTCGAGCTGAACGGCGACGACCTCGCGTTCCTGCAGTACACCGGCGGGACCACCGGCGTCGCCAAGGGGGCGATGCTGACGCACCGCAACGTCGTCGCCAACCTGCTCCAGGTGCAGGCGTGGTGCACGCCGCTGCAGCCGGGGTGCGAGCGCGTGGTGACCGCGCTGCCGCTCTACCACATCTTCGCGCTGGTCGCGAACGCGCTGCTGTTCGTGCGCCTGGGCGCGCACAACCTGCTGATCCCGAACCCGCGCGACCTGCGCGGGATGGTGAAGACCCTGCAGCGCTGGCCGTTCACCGCGATGACCGGGGTCAACACCCTGTTCAACGCGCTGCTGCACACGCCGGGGTTCGAGCGCGTCGACTTCTCCGGACTGAAGGTGTGCCTCGGCGGCGGCATGGCCGTGCACCGCTCGGTCGCCGAGCGGTGGCGGGAGGTCACCGGCAAGCCGCTGATCGAGGGCTACGGACTCACCGAGGCGTCGCCGGTGGTGTGCGTCAACCGCCTCGACGTCCCCGAATACACCGGGTCGATCGGGCTGCCGCTGCCGTCGACCGAGATCATGGTCACCGACGACCACGGCCGGCCCGCACCACCGAACACGGTGGGCGAGCTGTGCGTGCGCGGCCCGCAGGTCATGCGCGGTTACTGGCAGCGCCCGGACGAGACGCGCAAGGTGCTGGTCGACGGCTGGCTGCACACCGGTGACATCGCGACCATCGACGAGCGGGGTTACACGCGGATCGTCGACCGCAAGAAGGACATGATCGTCGTGTCGGGGTTCAAGGTGTTCCCCAACGAGATCGAGGCGATCGTCGCGCAGCTTCCCGGCGTGGCCGAGGTCGGCGCGGTCGGCGTGCCCGACGCCGAGGGCAACGAGTCGGTGAAGGTCGTGATCGTCAAGCGCGATCCGTCCCTCACCGAGGAGCAGGTACTCGCGCACTGCCGCGAGAAGCTGACCCGCTACAAGGTGCCGAAAACGGTCGAGTTCCGCGCGAGTCTGCCCAAATCGAACGTCGGGAAGATCCTGCGCCGCGAACTGCGCTGAACGGGCGGCCGCGCATCGGGCCGGGGCCCTCGGCCGCCGCGCGCGCGCGCCCTGACGGCGCGCGCATCCCCATGCGGACGTGCGGGAACCCGCGCCGCCCGGGTATGAAGGAAGGTGCGTGGCTTCCGTGCGCGAGATCCTCGGTGCGTTCCTCTCGTGCGTGGCGATGGGATACGTGTGCTACGGGGAAGCGCTGCACGCATGGTTCGTGTCCGACGACCACGTGCTGCTGTACGGCCTCCACGACGCGAGGGGCGGGCTCGAGGCACTGGGCGTGCGCGAGGGCGCGCCCTTCTTCCGCCCGCTGCTCGCGCTGTCGTTCTGGTTCGACTGGTTCGTGCTCGACGCGGACCCGGTCCTCATGCACGGCCTGAACGTCGTGCTGCACGCGCTCGCGGGCACGTCGCTGTGGGCCCTGGCGCGCGCCTGGACCGGCAGCACCGCCGCTGCCGGGGTCACGCTGCTCGCCTTCATGACCTTCCCGCTCCACCCCGAGGCGGTCACCTGGATCAGCGCGCGCGGCTACCCCCTCGGCGGATGCTTCGTCCTGCTGGCGTTGCTCCTGGCCGGGAGCGGGCGCGGTCCGGGCCGCCTCGTCGCGTGCGCGGCCTGCGGCTTCGCGGCGCTGTGCTCGGTCGAGGCCACCCTGCCTCTCGTGTGCTGGCCGTTCCTGCTCGCCTGGGGAACCGGACGCGCGCGCGACGGCGGGCGCGCGAGCGCCGTGCTCGCCCTGGTGACCGTCGCGTGGTTCG
>DATGPD010000208.1:0-5029 GCA_035305285.1 Planctomycetota bacterium | reverse complement strand
GGCGAGAAGCTGTTCTCGCTGACCGAGGCGGCGATGCGCGAGCAGGCGTACGGCAACGCGCGCACGGTCCTGTGCGAATCGCTCGTGCGCGCGTGCACGGTGCGCTACGTCGCCGCGTCCGGCGACGCGCGCGCGGTGGCGGCGGCGGTCGCCGAAGAGCACGCGCGCTCGTTCCTTTGGGTGGGCGAACTGGCGAAGGTCCTGGAACGCTACGAGGCCGCGCGCGACCGCTATCCGACCCTCGAGGAGTTCGCGCCCGACCTAGTCGGGTTCTTCCGGGACGCGGCCGCGGACACCGAGGCGGCGCTCGCGCGCCGGCCCAAGGTCGTGACGATGACTCCGGCCAACGGCGCGACCGACGTCGATCCTGCGACGCAGGCGATCGTCATCACGTTCGATCGGCCCATGCGCGACCGGAGCTGGGCGGTGGTCGGCGGCGGCGAGCACTTCCCGAAACTGGGCTCACTGTCGTACGACGCCGAGCGCAAGGTGCTGACGATCCCCGTCGAGCTGAAGCCGGACTGGGAGTACGAGTTCTGGCTGAATCGGGGGCGCTACGACGCGTTCCGGAGCGCGGAGGGGGAGGCGTTGGCGCCGGTGCGCGTGCGGTTTCGGACGCGGGGGCAGTAGCCGGGATCGGGCGTGCCCCTCACGCCCCCAACAACGCCCCCAGCCTGGCCAGCCCCCGATACAGATGGTTGCGCACCGCGCCCTCGCTGTGCCCCGTCTCGGCCGCGATCTCCGCGTGCGACAACCCCACCAGCTTGTGCAGCACGATCGCCGTCCGCCACGTTTCCGGAAGCTGGTCGAGCGCGGCCTCGATCCGCTCCACGGCCTCGCGCGCCATCAGCTCCGCGCTCGGTGTCGCCAGGCTCCGGTACGCACTCAGCAGTGCCTCGTCGCTCGCGGCGAGCGCCACCTCGCGCCCGACGTCCCGGCGCTGCGCCTGCCAGTGGGCGCGGCGATGCAGCAGCTTGTGGTAGGCGCGCTTGAACAGCCAGTGGCGGAACTCGGGTTCGCCGCGCCACTCGAAATCGGCGAGGTCCTGGAGGACTTCGCGGCACACCGACTGCGCCAGGTCCGAGCTGGATTCGCGCGCGCGCAGGTCCGCACCCGCCTGCACGCGTAGGAACCCGCGCAGGGCGGGCAGGTAGCGCGCGAGCAGTTCCTCGATCGCGGCGCGGTCCCCCGCGCGGGCGCGCGCCAGAGCCGGTGGGGGAGGAGAGTCCACGCGCGTCTTGTAGCGGGTCGGCGGGGAAAGCGCGTGACGAACGGGCCCCGTCCGCGCCTCGGTCGGGGACCGAAACCACCAATGAATGCGAAACTGATTTCCATCCTCGCCGCCGCACTGGCGGTTCCCCTCGCCGGGCAGGGTGTCCTGCCCCCCGACTTCGTCATCCCGGTCCATACCGGCGAACCCGGTTACGGCGTCTGGGCCGGGGGCCTGACCTACAAGGCCTCGTTCCATGACGGCTTCGCGTTCGTGCCGGTCGTCGGCAACGAGCCCGACGCCACCGTGCGCCTGCGCGTGCAGCAGGTCCGTGTCGGCGGCGCCGTCGTGCACGGCCCGCTGGCGCAGGTCCCGCCGCGCTGGTCCGACACCCGCGTCGAGCTGCGCCATGCCACCGGCATCGTCGAGGCGTACGACGTGCGGCCCGAAGGCGTCGAGCAGACTTTCGTCATCCCCGCACCGTTCGGTTCCGGCGACTTCGCCGTGACCCTCGCGGTCGACTCGCGTCTGCGCGCTGCCGCGCGCGGTCCGGCGCACGCCGACGTGGTGTTCTGCGACCACGAAGGCCGTGCCGTCGTGCGCTACGGCGCGGCGTTCGCCGTCGACGCGATCGGCCGCACCCTGCCGATCACCACGTCGGTCGGCGACGCCTCGCTCGAACTGGTCGTTCCCGGCGAGTGGCTTGCGGGCGCGCGCTACCCCGCGGTCATCGACCCGCTGCTGACCCGCGAACGCATCGCGCAATGGACCGACGCGTACGGCCTGGTCGAGCAGGTCGACGTCGCCCGCGATCCCGCGCGCAGCGCCGCGGTCGTCGCGTTCGACCGCCAGGTCAGCAACAACGACCGCGACGTGTGGGTGCTGCGCACCGACGGCCGGCTGACCGCGGCCAGCTCGCGCGTCGTGTTCACCGACCTGTCCAGCACCTGGCGCTCGGTGCGGCCGAGCGTGGCCTACGTGCACGCCAAGGACCGCTGGATCGTCGCGTACACGCGCATCGACCCGGTCGGCCTCGCGTCCTACGCCTCGGTGCGCTTCCACGCGCACTCCGCCACCGACGCCACGCTGCGCACGAACACCGGCGCCGTGCCGAAGCCGTCGCACGACGCGTGGCAGGACAGCGACGTCGACGTCGGCGGGAGCTGGTCGTCCTCGAGCCCCGGCAACGCCCTGCTCGTCTTCCGGCGCAACCACGAGAGCTCGTTCGGTCCCGGAGCCCACAGCGACGTGTTCTGCGTGACGGTCGCCGTCGAGACCGGCACGCTCGGCACGGTGCGGCGCGTGGCGCCGACGCCTTCGGGCACGACGTTCGATCGGGAGCGCCCGTGCGTGAACCAGGCGGCGTACGGCACGGTCGACGGCTGGATGGTCGTGTTCCAGGAGTGGAACGCGTCGGTGGCGAACAACGAGGACTGGGACCTCAACGGCTACCGCGTCGACGCGTTCGGCGTGCCACAGTCGAACGGGGTCTACACCGCCACGCGGCAGAACGCGACGCACCAGCTCCAGCCGATCGTCGCGGGCTGCCAGAACACCAACAGCACGCTCGGCCCGCGCTACATCGTCGGTTACGCGACGATGCCGGTGTCGACCTGGCCCGGCAAGCGCAGCGAGCGCCACGGCGAGGCGATCGTCGTCGAGCGCGTCGACTGGCCGCTGACCACCGGCTACACGCGGGGCACGAGCTTCGAGCTGGCGCGCGCGGTGGCGCCGAACCTGATGCTGACCGGGCTCGCCTACGACTGGAACACCGCGTCGCACTTCGGGGCGACGTTCTTCCACGTGCCGACCGGGCGCCTGCACGTCTCGATCCTCGGCTATGACCTCGGCATCGTCGAGGAGGAGATCGCCTACACGCCCTCGCAAGCCTACGCGAGCACGGCGGCGATCACCTTCGGCGTGGGCGAGTACCAGGTCGCGTACGCCGCGGAGGAGCAGCTCGGCGCGGCCGATCCGGTGTACGGGCAGGTCATGACGTACCGCTCCCAGGCGCCGACCCAGTTCGGCACCGGGTGCACGAGCGCGCGCGTGCGCGCCGAAGGCGTGCACATGTCGGGCAGCGAGTTCGCCGGCGTCCGCCTCGAAGGCACGCCGGCCGGCGTCCCGGCGGTGCTGATGCTCGCGACCATGCGGACCAACCTGCCGCTCGACGATCTCGGCATGACCGGCTGCAAGCTGCTGGTCGATCCGAGCTGGCTCCTGCTGCAGGTCGGCGCGCCGACCGACGCGGCCGGCACGCTCCGCCTGTCGTACACCTACCCGACGCGCCCGTTCCGGTTCGCTGGCCAGCTCTACTGGCAGGCGGCGTTCCTGTCGCCGGGGAGCAACTCGCTCGGCGTGGTGACGACCCCGGGCCTGGACATCCCGATCCGCTGAGGGATCACCGCCCGGCCTGGATCGGCGCGCGCCGGTCGTGGTGACCGGCGCGCGCTCCGTTCCGCGTGCGCGGCCCGTCGCGCGCGCGTCAACGACGTCGGTCGGCGAGCTTGTCCTGCAGCGCGCGCAGGCGCTGGTCTTCGTGCCACGCGGAGAACACGCGGTCGTTCGCGAGCAGCGCGCGGTCGGTGAATCCGCGCGCCAAGGCCTCATCGAGCATGGCGAAGGCGCGCGCGGCGCAACGCTCGCGCTCGCGGTCGCGCGCCGCGCTCGCGAGCGCGCCGTCGGCCGCGACCGCGGCGGCGCGCTGCAGCCACAGGCGCGCGGCGAGCACGCAGTCGAGTGCCTCACCGCGCAGGTCGGGAACCACGGCGAGCAGCTCGTCGAGGCCCTCGTGCCGGCCCTGCTCGATGCGCACCTGCGCGAAATAGAGGCTGTGGTTGGCGACGTAGGTGCGGCACTGCGCCGAGCCGGGGTCGCGCGCGAGCGCGGTCCGCTGCAGGCCGAGCGCCTCGCTGACCAGCGCCTCCGCCTCGCCGAGCCGGCCGCGTGCTACGGCGAGCATCGCCAGGTTGTGCAGCACGGCGCCGAGCGCGCTGAGCGGACTCGTGTGGTCGGGATGGCGCACGCGCCGCGCCTCGAACACCTGGCGGGCGAGCGTGAGCGTGCGCTCGGCGGCGTCGTGTTCCTTGTCGCGGAGGAGCTGCACGCCGTAGGCGAGCGCCACGCCGGCGATCAGCGCCTCGACCTGCTCGTCGCCGGGGAGCAACTGCTGGCCCTCGCGCAGGAGCGCCATCCCCGCCTCGAAGTCCGCGCGCGCCGCGGCCAGTTCGCCGGCCGCCTGGCGCACGCGCCCGCGCTCGGACTGCACGTAGCCGAGTTGCGCGCGCACGCGCGGGTGCGGGTCGCGCGCCAGGTGGTCGCGCAGGCAGGCGATCGCCTCGTCGAGTCGCGCGACGCAGCCCTCTCTGTCGCCTTCGCGCTCGGCGATCCGTGCGAGCAAGTGGAAGGTCGCCGCGCGTGCCAGGGTCGCCTCGAACGGCGTGTCCCCGCCGCCGGTGTCCGGCAGCGCGAACGCGTTCGCGCTCTCGACGCGCGCCTCGGCGATCCGGTTCTGCGCCAGGTAGATGCTGACCATCCCGTTGCGCGCGAGGCGTTCGTCGTGTGCCGCTGCCGGGATCCGCGCGCGCACCGAGGCGGCCAGGGTGGCGGCGCGCCTCATCGCGTCGAGCGCCTCGTCGTGCGCCGCGAGCTGCTGCAGCAACCTGCCCATGCGCCGGTGCACGCGGGCGCTGCGCAGCACGAGACGATCGTCGTCCGGACGCAGCGAGCGCAGCCGTTCGTTCTGCACCAGGATGTCGTGGACCAGCCGGCGCTGCGCGTCGGCGCCGCCGGGCAGCGACGCCAGCTCGTCGGAGCCGA
>DATGPD010000207.1:0-2399 GCA_035305285.1 Planctomycetota bacterium | reverse complement strand
GCAACCGCGCCCTGCTGACGCCGAAGAGCTTCGCCTACCTGCGCATCTCGGAAGGCTGCGACCACACGTGCACCTTCTGCGCCATCCCGGCGATGCGCGGGCGCAACCGCAGCAAGCCGATGGAGGTGCTGCGCGAGGAGGCGGAGGGCATCGCGCGCGCGGGCGTCAAGGAGATCGTCGTGGTGGCGGAAGACAGCACCGCGTACGGCCTCGACCTGTTCCGCCAGCGCCGCCTGGCCGACCTGCTCGAACAGCTCGCCTCGGTCGACGGCATCGAGTGGATCCGGGTGATGTACGCCTACCCGCACACGGTCGACCGACGCTTGACCAGCGTGCTGCGCGAGCAACCCAAAGTCGTGCCGTACCTCGACATCCCGATCCAGCACATCGCCGCGCCCATGCTGCGCGCGATGAAGCGCGGCGTGTCGACCGAGCAGGTCGCCGAGATCCTCTGGCGGCTGCGCGACGAGGTGCCCGGGATCGCCGTGCGCAGCACGTTCATCGTCGGGTTCCCGGGCGAGACCGAGGCGGACTTCGAGGCCTTGCTGCGCTTCACCGAGCAGTACCGGTTCGAGCGGCTCGGCGTGTTCACCTGGTCGGCCGAGGAGGGCACCCCGGCCTATGACCTGCCCGGGCGCGTGCCGGCGGAGGTCGCCGAGCAGCGCCGCGCCGCGATCATGGCCACGCAGAAGCACATCCTCGACGCGTACCAGCGCGCCCGGGTCGGCACGATCCAGCGCGTGCTGATCGACGGGCGCGACGGCAAGGACGTGGTGGTCGGCCGGACCACGGCGGACGCACCGGAGATCGACTGCCGGGTGCTGCTGCGCGGTGTGTCGATCCCGGCCGGGACGATGATCGACGCGCGGATCACCGGGGTCGACGACTACGACCTCGTGGCGGAGCCGATCACGGAGCCGGAGCGGTGAACCTGCCCAACGTGATCACCGTCGGTCGCCTGGTGGTCACGATCGCCTGCATCGCGCTGCTCGCGTGGGCCGGCAAGACGCCGTCGCCGCAGCCGGTGTGGTGGGCGTTCGCGCTGTTCCTGTTCGCCGCGGTCACCGACTTCTTCGACGGCTGGCTCGCGCGGCGCTGGCACCAGGTGACCCAGTTCGGCCGGATCGCCGACCCGTTCGCCGACAAGATCCTGATCTGCGGCACCATGATCATGCTGGTCGGGTTCCCGGCCACCGCGGCCATCCTGCCCGGCTGGGTCGTGGTCGTGGTCGTCGCGCGCGAGCTGCTGGTCACCACGCTGCGCGCCGCCGCCGAGTCGGCCGGGCACGCGTTCCCGGCGGACCGACTCGGCAAGTGGAAGATGATCGCGCAGTGCGTCGCCGCCTCGGCGCTGCTCACCGTGCTCGCCGGCACGGACCTGTTCACCGAGGTCGCGATCGTCGCGGTCTGGCTGTCGCTCGCCCTGACCGTGCTATCGGGAATCAACTACGTGGCGAAGGCGACTCGCCTCCTGCAGGGCTCATGAGCTTCGCCGACCGTCTGCGTTGGTTGCTGGCCACCGGCTGCGGGCTCGGCCTGGCGCCGGTTGCCTCGGGGACCTTCGGCACGCTGGGTGGCGTGGCGGTCGCCCTCCTCCTGCAGCTCTGGCTCGCCGGGACCGCGCTCGGCGTCGCCCTGCTCGCCGCCGCGCTCGTCCTGCTCGCCGCGGGCTGCTCGCTGACCGACTGGACCGAGCGGATCCTGCGCGCCAAGGACCCGAAACCTTTCGTCCTCGACGAGATCGTCGGCTACCTCGTGGCGCTGGCCATCCTGGCGCTGGTGCGCGGCGATCCGTCGCCGACCGCGCACGTCGCGGCGTTCCTCGTGTTCCGGGCGTTCGACGTCGTGAAGCCCTGGCCGGCGAGCCGCCTCGAGTACGTGCCCGGGGCGCCCGGCATCATGCTCGACGACTGCGCCGCCGGCGTGTACAGCGGCATCGTGCTGAGCGTGCTGCCCTGGCTCGGCCTGACGATGACGAATCCATGAGGCCCGGTCGCTGAGGCATGGCGCGCGCACGGTCACGACGCGGGAAGCTGGCACTGCAGCTCGGTCTCATCGGCGGCGGCACGGCGCTGTTCCCGGCGCTGGTCGTCGCCCTGGTCGTCGTGCAGACGCTCGGCGGGGCGGTCGACAAGCCCGCCGAGCGCGACCTCTTGGCGCGCGCCTGGATCCTCGGTCCGGCCCTCGCGGCGATCGCGGGGATCGTCGTCGGCATCGTGTGCTTCGCCCTGGGCAACGGCATCGCGAGCCGCCTCACCGACCTCGGCCTCGCCGTGAACAAGCTCGGGCGCGGCGCCGGGACGGTGAAGGTCCGGGTCAGCGGCAACGACGAGGTGACCTCGCTCGGCACGTCGATCCAGTACCTCGCGAACGACCTCGCGGCGATGTTCGCCGACCAG
>DATGPD010000206.1:0-6101 GCA_035305285.1 Planctomycetota bacterium | reverse complement strand
ACCCCCTGATCTACCTGCTGCTGTGCGCGATCGCCGTCTCGGTGCTCGCCTGGCTGGTCGAAGGTGGCCACGGCTGGCCGGTCGACGCGGTCGTGATCGCGCTCGTCGTCCTGGTGAACGCCGCGCTCGGGTACGCGCAGGAAGCAAAGGCGCGCAGCGCGGTCGCGGCACTCGCGCGGATGACCGCCGTGACCTCGTCGGTGCTGCGCGACGGCAGGGTCCAGCGCGTCCCGAACGCGCAGCTCGTGCGCGGCGACGTCCTCCTCCTCGCGGAAGGCGACGCGGTCGGCGCCGACGCACGCCTGTTCGAGGCGCACGCGCTGCGCGTCCAGGAAGCGTCGCTGACCGGCGAGAGCGAGCCGGTGCTCAAGGACCCGGCGACGCTGCCCGCCCCCGCGCCCCTCGGCGACCGGTTCGACATGGTGTTCAAGGGCACCGCGGTCGTGCAGGGCCGCGGCCGCGCGATCGTGACCGCCACCGGCATGGCGACCGAGATGGGCGCGATCGCCGCGCTCCTGGAGTCGACCGCCGAGCAACCGACGCCGCTGCAGCAGGAGGTCGCCCGCGTCGGTCGGATCCTCGGTGCGGTCGTCGTCGGGATCGCCGCGGTGGTCGTCGCGACCACGTTCCTGGTGTTCGACGTCGGCGCCGAAGACATCGTCGACGTGCTGCTCCTCGGCGTGTCGCTCGCGGTCGCCGCCGTGCCCGAGGGCCTGCCCGCGATCCTCTCGGTGGTGCTCGCGCTCGGCGTGCAGCGGATGGCCAAACGCAACGCGATCGTCAAGCACCTGTCGTCGGTCGAGACGCTCGGCTCGGCATCGGTCATCTGCTCGGACAAGACCGGCACGTTGACCCGCTCGGAGATGACGATCGAGCGTCTGATCACCGCCTCGGGCGCCGCGCGGATCACCGGCGTCGGCTACGTGCCCGAGGGCAGCGTCGAGGTCGACGGGCGACCGCTGACGGACGAGGCGCAGCGCGCCGAGGCGATCCTCGTGCTGTGCGGCGGCAGCCTCGCGAGCAACGCGCAACTGCAGCGCACGCCGGACGGCGAGTGGCAGATCCAGGGCGATCCGACCGAAGCCGCGTTCCTCGTCGCGGAGCGCAAGCTCGGCGCGCACGCGCGGCGCGCGCGGCGCTTCACCAAGATCGGCGAACTGCCGTTCACCTCCGAGCGCAAGATGATGTCGGCCGTCGAGGTCGACCACGAGCACGACGACGAACGCGTGCTGGTCAGCAAGGGCGCGCCCGACGTGCTCCTGGAGCGCTGCACCCGGGCACGCGTCGGCTTGGAGGTCGTGCCGCTCGACCGCGCGATGCGCGAACGGATCCTCGCCGACGTCGACGAGCTGACCGACGCGGCGCTGCGCACGCTCGCGGTCGCGTACCGCCCGCTGCGCCCCGACGAGACGGTCGACCCGGAGCGCGCCGCCGAACTCGAACGCGACCTGATCTTCGCCGGCACGGTCGGCATCATCGACCCGCCGCGCCCGGAGGCCGCGCATGCGATCGCCGAGGCGCACCGCGCCGGCATCCGCGTGATCATGATCACCGGCGACCACCCGCGCACCGCGGCGCGGACCGCCGCCGACCTCGGCATCGTCGCGCCCGGCACCAAGGCGCTCACCGGCGCCGAGCTGGACCGGCTCGACGACGCGGCGTTCGCCGCCGCGGTGCGCGAGACCTCGGTGTTCGCGCGCGTCGCGCCGGTGCACAAGCTGCGGATCGTCGCCGCGTTGCAGGCCGACGGGAACACGGTCGCGATGACCGGCGACGGCGTGAACGATGCCCCGGCGCTCAAGGCGGCCGACATCGGTGTGGCGATGGGCATCGCCGGCACCGAGGTCGCGAAGGAGGCCGCGCGCATGATCCTCGCCGACGACAACTTCGCGACGATCGTGCACGCGGTGCGCGAGGGCCGCGTCATCTTCGCCAACATCCGGAAGGCCCTGCGCTATCTGCTGTCGTCGAACGTCGGCGAGGTGCTCGTGGTGTTCTTCGGGATCGTGTTCGCCGACGTGCTCGGGCTCGACCTTTCGGAGCCGGCCGGCGGACTGGTGCTGCCCCTCCTCGCCACGCAGATCCTGTGGATCAACCTGATCACCGACTCGGGCCCGGCCCTCGCGCTCGGGGTCGATCCGGAGACCGACGACGTGATGGCGCGCCCACCGCGCGCGCTGCACGAGCGCGTGATCGACGGGAAGATGTGGGCCGGCATCGTCGAGGTCGGCCTCGTCATGGCCGCGGTCACGCTGCTGGTCTTCGACTTCTACCTGCCGGGCGGCCTGCTCGCAGGATCCCGCGACCTCGCCAACGCGCGCACCGCCGCATTCACGACGCTCGTGCTCGCGCAGTGGTTCAACTGCCTCAACGCGCGCTCCGACTCGACGAGCGCGCTGCACCGCGCGTTCACCAACCGCTGGCTTTGGGGCGCGATCGCGCTGTCGCTCGCGCTGCAGGTCGCGGTCGTGCACCTCGGGTTCCTGAACGTCGCGTTCGGCACGGTCCCGCTCGGACTCGACCAGTGGCTCGTGTGCACGGCGGCGGCGAGCGCCGTGCTCTGGGTGCGCGAGGTGCGCAAGCTGGTGGCGCGGGTGGCGAAAGGACGGCACCGGCAGGCAGGCGTGTAGCCGCGCGTGGAGCAAGCGTGGCGGCTGCCGGCGATCGGAGAGGCCGCCTGCGCTCGGGTGTGAAGGTCCGGTCCACGCCGGGCACCCCACCGACCACGAGCGCTTCAGCGGGCAGGTGGGGCGGCCGCCGCCCTCAACGTTCGATCAGCGCGATCAACCGGTCGACCGCCGCGTCGACGAACCCGGGGTCCTCCGCCCCGGCGTCGGCCTCGACGACTTCGACGGCCTCCGGCAGGCTCTCCTTGAGGGCACGGAAGAACGCGCGGTCACCTTCCGGATCGCGCAGCGGACCGCCCTCGCTGCCGTAGCGGCTCGTGCCGCGCAGCGGGAGCATCATCACCGCCCTGCCCTGCGTGTGCTGCAGGCGCGCACCGATCTCGCGCGCGACGCGCACGAACTCGTCCGCGCGCAAGCGCGGCGCGAGCACGACCGGGCTGTGGAACACGTGGCGGTGCTCGCGCCACGCGGGCGGCACGACGTTCGGCTCGACCAGCAGGCCGACGTGCTCGGTGCCGCCCGGACACAGCACCTGCGGCAGGCCGAGACGGCCCGCGACGGTGAGGCGTTCCGGCGTCGCCGCGCGCAGGCCGCCGAACAGCTCGTCGCTGATCTCCCCGAGCGCGTAGTCGAACACGGCGCCGAGGATGCCCTCCTTCATCATCTGCTCCATCGCGCGGCCGCCGGTGCCGACCGCGTGGAAAACGATCACCTCGTAGCCGCGCGCGGCGAAGCGATCGAGTGCGCGCATCGCCCCGTCGGTCAGCACGCCGAGGTTGGTCATGCCGATGAGGGGCTTGCCGCGCCGGTCGGCCGCGATCGGCTGCCCGGCCTGCGCCATGCCGAACGCCGCGCCGGCCGCGTTCGCCAGGATCTGTCGGGTGAACGCGTTGAGGCCAAGGATGTCACCGACGGAGAACACCATGGTGACGTCCTTGATGTCGACGTACGCCGCGACATTGCCGCTCGCGACGGTCGAGACCATCACCTTCGGCACCCCGTAGGGCAGCGCACGCATCACCTCGGCGCACGCCGCGGTGCCCTGCAGGCCGCCGAGCCCGAGGACGGCGTGCAGTTCGCCGCGCCCGAGGCGCTCGCGCAGCAGCCTGGTCGCGCCGGCGACCATCACCGGCTGCGCCGCTTCGCGCGTCGGCTGCCGGAGCAGCGTCGCGAGCGGCGTGCCGCCCGCATGCGCGACCTCGTCACGCGGGACGTCGGCCTCGACCGCCGGCGTGCCGAGCACGCCGAGGTCGACGATCGTCGCGCGCGCGCCGAGGCGCTCGATCTGCTGGCGGACGAAGTCCGCCTCGGCGCCCTTCGTGTCGAGGGTCGCCAGGATCGCGATCACCTTGCTCATCGCCGCCTCCTACCGTGCGCGCCGGTTGAAGCGCAGGGCCGCGAACCGGCTCGCGGTCTCGAACACCGCCTTCTCGATCGGGATGCGCTCGGTCGACGACCCGGTCCAGAACCCGTCGCACGACGTGTGGTCGAGCATGAACTGCGCGTCCTCCGGCGTCTCCATCGCCGCGCCGTGCGCGACCAGGATGAGGTCGGGCTTCCTGGCGCGCAGCTTGCTCAGGACCGCCTCGGTGCGCGCCGCCGTCTCCTCGATCGACTCGCCCGAGTCGTAGCCCTTGAGGCCGCCCTTGGTCGTGCCGGCGTGGAAGCAGAACACGTCGGGCTGCGCCTCCTCGACCATCTGCAGGCTGTCCTCCTCGTCGAACGCGAGGCCGATCGTCACCATGCCGTGCTCCTTGGCCGCCTGCAGCAGCTCGATCTCGCGCTGGAACGTGATCCCCGCCCTGGTCAACACGCGGTAGATCTCGCTGTCCTTGTCGACGTAGCTGATCGACGGACCGATGTTGGAGATGGAGAACACCCCCATCGCCTTGCACCGCTCGATCACCGTCAGCATGTCCTTGAGCGGGTCGTTGGCGTTGACGCACGCGCACACGAACGCCCGGCCGGTGATCGCCGGCATGATGTCCTCCTCGGTGTAGCGCAGCGTCTGCGCATTCGAGTCGAGGATCGGCCACAGCATCGCCATCGTCCCCATGCCGTTGGCACGCAGCCGCGCGCCGGAGAACGTGTTGATGCAGTCGACACCGGCCTTCTCCAGCATCTGCGCCACCAGCCCGCTGCCGGCGCTCGCGATGAACACCGGCTCCTTGCGGGCGACCTTGGCCTGGAGCCTGGCGAGGATCTCGGCGCGCGACGTGCGGGGGACGATCACGGCCGGATGGTAGCGGCAAGGGCCGCGGGTCCCGAACGGCAATCGCCACCGCGGTGCTCGCTCTCCGGTGGGACGTATCCGCGCCTGCCGCCGGGACGCGGTCTTACTGCGCCCGCGGCTCGACTCCGAGCAGGTGGCGCACGAAGAAGTCGCGCCGCCGGCGCACGCCGTACGGGCTCTCGCCCGCGCCGTGGCCGCGACCGGGGAACACGATCAGTTCGAAGTCCTTGTCGGCCTCGATCAGCGCGTTCACGACCTGCATGGTCGACGCCGGGTCGACGTTGCGGTCGAGTTCGCCGACGGTCAGCAGGAGCTTGCCGCGCAGGTTGCGCGCGAGGGTGACGTTCGACTGCTGCGCGTAGTGCTCGCCGACCGGCCAGCCCATCCACAGCTCGTTCCACCACACCTTGTCCATCCGGTTGTCGTGGCAACCGCAGTCGGCCGCGGCGACGTGGTAGAAGTCGCCGTGCGCGAGCAGCGCGCGCAGCGCGCTCTGTCCGCCGGCCGAACCGCCGTAGATCCCGACGCGCGACAGGTCCATCCACGGCCGGGTCGCCGCCGCCGCGCGGATCCACGCGATCCGGTCGGGAAAGCCGGAGTCGCCGAGGTTGCGCCAGCACACGTCGTGGAACGCCTTGCCGCGCCAGTTGGTACCCATCCCGTCGATCTGCACGACGACGAAGCCCAGCTCGGCGAGCGCGCGCGGCTCGGACACGATGCCGAACGCCTTCGGCACGAACGCGCCCTGCGGCCCGGCGTAGATGTGTTCGATCACCGGATAGCGCCGCGCGGAGTCGAACGTCGACGGCGTGATCAGGATGCCGTAGATGTCGGTCGTGCCGTCGCGCCCCTTGGCGACGAACCGCTCCGGCGGCCGCCAGCCGGCGTCGAGCAGCGGCTGCCAGTCCGCGCGCTCCAGCTCCATGACCAGCGCGCCGTCGGAGGCGCGGCGCAGCTCGCTCACCGGCGGATGGTCGACGCGCGACCAGGTGTCCACCAGCCAGCGCCGGTCCGGCGAGAACGACACCTCGTGCGTGCCGTCTGCTTCGGTCAGCACGACCGGCTCGCCGCCGTCGAGCGACACGCGCGCGTAGTGCACGTGGTACGGGTCCTGGCCGGGACGGATCCCCATCGCGCGGAACCACACTTCGCCCCTGGCCTCGTCGACGTGATCGACCGCGCGCACCATCCACGGGCCTTTGGTCAGTTGGCGGCGCAGCGCGCCGGTCGTCGCGTCGAAC
>DATGPD010000205.1:0-2150 GCA_035305285.1 Planctomycetota bacterium | reverse complement strand
GCACAACGAAACCACCTGCCAAGCGGCCAGGCACCCGGCCCACGCGGTCGTCCGCGACGTATCGTGTACCACTGGCCTCGTAACCATGGACGTCGAACGCTCGGTCGCCGCGCACTACGCGCGAGAAGGTCTCGAAACCGCCATCCTGGAGGCGCTCGCGAGCGCGGGGCGCCCCACCGACCCGATCGATCCCGCGGACCTCGCGCCGCTCGACGAGTTCCACCTCGGCTGGGCCGCGATCACCACCGAGCTTGTCCGCGATCTCGGGTTCGGGCCCGACGCGCACGTGCTCGACGTCGGCTCGGGGCTCGGGGGTCCGGCGCGGCACTTCGCGCGGGCGTGCGGGTGCCGCGTCAGCGGCGTCGACCTCACCGAGGCGTTCGTCGGCGCGGCGCAGGAGCTGACGCGCCGCACCGGGCAAGCCGACCGCGTCGCGTTCCGGGTCGCCAGCGCGCTCGAGCTACCCTTCCCGGACGGGACGTTCGACGGGGCGATGCTCCTGCACGTGGGCATGAACATCGCCGACAAGGCGAAGCTGTTCGCCGAGGTGCGCCGCGTGCTGCGGCCCCGCGCGCCCTTCTGCGTCTACGACCTCATGCGCACGCAGGACGCTCCGCTGCCCTACCCGATGCCATGGGCCGCGACCGAGGCGACCAGCTTCGTCGCGACGCCCGCCGCGTACCGCGACCTGCTCTCGGCGGCCGGCTTCCGGATCGAGGCCGAGAAGGACCGCAGCGCGTTCGTGCTCGCGCGGTTCGCGGAGATGCGGGCGCGCGCGGAAACCGAGGGCAAGCCGCCGGTAGGCCTGCACCTGATCATGGGCACCGCAACGCAGGAGCGTTTGGGGAACGCGATGGCGGCGGTGCAGCGCGGTCAGCTCGCACCGATCGAGATGATCGCGCGCGCCCTCTGAGCCGCGCGGACACGGTTCGGCGTTCCGCGGCACTCCGCATCGGCGGGTGTGCGCCCACGCTCCACGAACCGTCGTGCGTCGTCGTTCTGGCCGTCGGCGGAGCTGCTTTCCGGGCTGCCGAGCCGCCACGCCCGCCCCTCACCGCCCCCGTCGTCCGCGCCGGCCGCCGCTCCGCTCCGGCGGCGTCTCGCGCTCGTAGGCCGGCAGCTCCAGGAGCGCGGGGTCGAACGCGGCCAGCTCCTGGAGCGCGGCGTCGAGCTTCCGCGCGGGCTCGGTGCGGTTCTCCGCCCGCAGGCGCGTGAGCAGCATCTTGGCGGTGTCGACCGTCGAGATGTTGAGCCCGTCCTGCGTCGCGGCCGAGGCGGGGCGACGCCGGAACGACGCGAGCACCTCGGCGAGGGCGCGCTCGTCGTCGTTCGCCTCGTAGGCGAGGCGCGCGCGCCCGCCGTGCGCGAGGGCGACGTAGTGGTCGGCGGAGTCGCGCCGCTCGGGGCTCGCCGCGATGAAGCGCTCGAAGTGCGCGATGCCGCGCTCGTAGGCCGCGTTCGCGTCGTCGGCCGCGCCGGCGCGGCGGTGGAACTCGGCGGCGACCAGGGCGGCGTAGCCGGCGAACCAGCTCAGGTCGGCGGGCGCGCCCTCGCGCTGCAGCAGCTCGGCGTAGGTGCGTTCGAGGCCTTCGATGCCCTGCTCCCGCAGGATCCGGCCGCGCAGGCGGTCGTGCAGCAGCGCGGAGCCGGGGAACCGCTCGAGGCCTGCGTCGAGCACGCGCGCCGCCTGGCCGCGCGCACGCAGCCAGCGCAGGAAGTCGTAGTGGTCCGCGACGTGCTGGTCGGTGCCCAGCGGGTGGCGCGCGAGCACCGCGTACGCCGAGTGCACGTCGGTCATCCACTCCTGCGGCCAGTCTTCCTTGGCGAGCACCGCCTTGGTGATCGCCTTCTGCCGGCCGTGCGCGAACAGCTCCAGCACCGCCATCGACTGCCAGCCCTTCGCCTCGGGCGACATGTCGCGCACCGCCTTCTCGGCGCGCGCGTACGCCGTTTCCTCGTCGCCCAGCTCGCGTGCGGCGAGCGCCACCACCGCGTCCACCCGCCAGCCCGTCGCGCCGGCGGCCTCGGCCTCCAGCGCGGTGCGACGCGCGTCCTCGAACATCAGGCGCGTGAAGCGCTGGCCGAGGCGCGCGTCGCGGGCGAGCGACGCGCGCGTCTCCGGATCCACCGCGTGCGCGAGCTGCGCCTCG
>DATGPD010000204.1:0-2137 GCA_035305285.1 Planctomycetota bacterium | reverse complement strand
CGCACCTCGGCCGCGGCCAGGGTCGGGTCCATGTCCTCGGACAGGGTGATCGAGGCGAACGCCCGGCCGTTGCCCGCCTCGCTGCGCAGTTCCCTGACCCCGGGGATCGTGCGCAGCAGTTCCTCGAGCGGCTCGAGGATCTTGTCCTCCACTTCGCGCGGCGCCATGTCCTGCCCGACCGGCACGAACAGGCGGATCCGGTTCTCGGTCAGGCCCTCGGGCACGAAGCGCAGCGGCAGGCGGGCGAACGACAGCGTGCCGAGCGCGAACAGGGTCGCGGTGACCATCGCGGTCAGCACCGGACGGTCGACGAACAGCGCGAACAGGCCGCCCGGACGCCGCGCGTCCACGTCAGGCCCTCCGGTCGGCGAACGAGTAGACCACCGGCACCACCAGCAGGGTGAGCAGGGTCGACGAACTCAGACCGGAGATGATCGTGATCGCCATCGGGGCACGCAGCTCGAGGCCTTCGCTGCTGCCGCCGAGCAGCGGCACGCCGGTGAGCCAGCCGGTCAGCGGGAGCAGGCCGAAGACCGTGGTCATGGTGGTCATCAGCACCGGGCGCAGGCGCGAGTGCGCGCCCTGCACGATCGCATCCCGCTTGGCGATCCCGGCGGCGCGCAGCCGGTTGATCTGGTCGATCAGGACGATCGCGTTGTTGACCACCACGCCGGCGAGCACGATCGCGCCGAGGAACACGATCACGCTGACCGGGATGTCGAGCGCGTCGAGGGTCAGGATGACGCCGACCAGCGCGAGCGGCATCGTCAGCAGGATCACGAGCGGCTGCACGACGCTCTCGAACTGCGCCGCCATGACGATGTAGACGAGGAACACCGCGAGCAGCAGGGCGGTGCGCAGGCTGGCGGTCGACTGCTCCAGGTCGTCCTTCTGGCCGCCGAGGCGGACCGCGATCCCGCGCGGCAGGGTGAGCGCGCCGAGCGCGTCCTCGACGCGTTCCTGGGTCCGGCCGAGGTCCAGGCCGACGAGCGAGGCGTGCACCTCGGCGCCGCGCAGGTTGCCGAGTCGACGGATCTCGCTCGGGCCCTCCTGGCGATGCACCGTCGCGATGCTGGCGAGCGGTACCGGCGGCGTGCCCGCCGGGTTGACGTTGACCGCGAGCAGGGCGGGGACGGTTTGCAGGTCGGTGCGGTCGAGCCGCACGCGCATGTCGATCTTGCGCTCCAGCTCGGGGAAGCGGGTCGGCACGTCGCCGAGCACCTTGCTCTGCAGACCGCGGATCACGCCGCCGAGGTCGAGGCCGAGCTGTGCGATCCGGTCGCGGTCGAGGCGCAGCGACACCTCCGGGTTGCCGCGCTGCAGGGTCGAGCGCACGTCGCGCAGTCCGGGTACCTGCTGCAGCGCGGCGACCACGTCCTCACACGCCTGGCGCAGGGCGACGAGGTCGCGGCCGAGCACTTCGACCACGAGCGGGGCCTCGAACGACAGCACGCTCGGGCGCGCGAAGCGGTAGCTGCGGACGCGCGGCTCGGCGCGCACCAGCGCGCGGATCGCGGTCCGCACGCGCTCCTCCTGCGCGCGCCGGTCGGGATCGGGGCGCATGCGCACGAGGATCCGCGCCGAGTGTTCGCCCTGGTCGCTGTCGTTCAGCTCGTCGCGGTCGACGCCGCTCGCCAGGAACGTGCTCTCGACCTCGGGCAGGCGCGCGATCGCCGCCTCGATCGGCGTCATCACCTCGTCGGTGCGCTCGACGGTCGCGTCGCGCCGCAGGAAGGCGTCGAGGAACAGTTCGCCCTGGTGCACCTCCGGCAGCATCTCGCTGCCGAGGTGCGGGAGGCGGCTGAGGCTCGCGGCGAACAGCGCGAGTGCGCCGAGCACGACCAGCGCGCGCGCGCGCAACGCGCCGCGCAGCACCTGCGGGTAGGCGCGGTCGAGCGGCTGGTAGACCGCCTGGAAACCCGCGCCCAGCGGGTACATCACCAGGCGCAGCGTCCGGCCGGCGAGGGCGATCACGCCGAGCAGGCCGCGCAGGACCGCGGCGACGGCGCGCGTGCCGGTCGCGCCCGCGGCGCGCAGCGCGCGCTGCAGGCGGCCGCCGGGCGGGGGCGGTTCCGCCGGCGGCGGCGGCGCGGGCGGCTCGCGCGTCGCGAGCATCGGGATCAGGAACAGCGCGACG
>DATGPD010000203.1:0-3846 GCA_035305285.1 Planctomycetota bacterium | reverse complement strand
AGGCCGGCCACCCGCACCTGGTTGGCCAGGATCAGCGCCCGCGCGCGCTCGCGGGACACGGCGAGCCCGCGGTTGACGAGCACCTGGTCGAGCCGGAGGCGTGTGCGGCGAGCCTGGATCATTGGCGGCGCGTCAGGGTCCATTCGACGATGGCCGGCAGGTGCCCGCCGAGGCCCGCGTCGGCGAGCGCGGCGCGCGCCCGGTCGGCGCATTCCGCCGCGAGCGCACGCGACCGTTCGATGCCGAAGAGCGACGGATAGGTCAGCTTGCCGGACGCGGCGTCCTTGCCCGTGCTCTTGCCGAGCTGCTCGGCGCTGCCCTCGACGTCGAGGATGTCGTCCACGATCTGGAAACACAGGCCCAGTTCGCGCGCGTAGGTGTCGATGGCTTCGCAGCGCGCGGCATCCGCGCCGGCCATGATGGCGCCGGCGCCCGTGGCGGCGCGAATCAGCGCCCCGGTCTTGCGGGCGTGGACGTCCTCGAGCGCCAGGGCCGAGGCATGCGCGTCGTCGCCGTGCGCCTGCCCTTCCTCGTCGAGGTCGAGCACCTGGCCGCCCACCATGCCCGTGGCGCCGGCCGCCCGGGCGACAAGCGCGGCCGCCCGCAGCTTGCGGCGGCACACGTCGGCATCGTCGGTCTCCGGCTCGCGGGCCACCAGCGCGAACGCCTCGGTCAGCAGTGCGTCGCCGGCGAGGATCGCGAGCGCCTCGCCGAACACGACGTGCGACGTCGGGCGCCCGCGGCGGAGCGTGTCGTCGTCCATGGCCGGCAGGTCGTCGTGCACGAGCGAGTACGTATGGATCATCTCGAGCGCGCACGCCACCGGCAGCGCCAGCCGGCGCGCGTCGCCCGGCACCTCGGCCACGGCGTCGGCCGCGGCCAGGGTCAGGACGGGCCGCAGGCGCTTGCCCCCGGCGAAGAGGGAATAACGCATCGCCTCATGCAGGCGGGCGGGGACGTCAGGCGGCCTGGGCAGCCAGGTGTCCAACGCCGTCTCGACGTCGGTGCGGCACTGCGCGGCGAAGGCCTCGAACGCGGAGGGGGCCGACGTCGTCATGATCGCTCGGGCCGGCGGTCGCCCAGCTCCTGCTCCAGCGCGTCGGTGACATCGCGCAGCCCGCCGCGTTCGGTAAGCATCTGGATGCGCTTCTCGGCGTCCTCCAGCCTGTCGTGGCAGAACCGGGAGAGGCGGACGCCACGCTCGAACAGCGCGAGCGACTGCTCGAGCGGCAGATCGCCCCGCTCGAGGGTCTGAACGATGTCGTCGAGCTCGGCCATCGCCGCCTCGAAGTCCTTGGGATCCTGTGGGGTCGTCATGGGACGTCCTGCCGCGCCGCGTGCAACGCGTCCACGCGGCAGTGCAGCTCGCCGTCGCTCACCTGCACGTGCACGCGCGCGCCTGGCGTGGTGTCGGCGACCGATCGTATCAGCCGCTGGTGCGTCTCGTCCCAGCAGGCGGCGTACCCGCGCGCGAGGGTGCGCAAGGGGCTGAGGTTCTCGAGCCGGCCAGCCAGCGCGCCGGCGCGCGCATGCGCGCGCAGCCGCGCGTCGCCGACGCCCGTCTCCAGGCGGTGCTGCGCAACCTCCACACGATGGCGGGCCCGCGCGATGCGTGCCAGCGGAGAGGCCGCCTCGAAGCGCGCGGCAAGCGCGGCGAACGCGTCGCGCCGGGTGCGCGACGCGCGCGGCCCGGCCGTGCGCAGCGCGGCATCGGCGGCGACGAGGCGCCGCAGCTGCGCGGCAAGGCGCGCGCGCGGATGCAGCGCCGACAGTCGCGTGTCGAGCGGACGGAGGCGCTCGCGGCGCTGGTGCATGCGGGTCCGCAAGGCCGTCACGAGCGCCATCGCGGCCTCGACCCGGGCACGATCGCGCGCGACGATGGCTTCGCGCACCCGCGCCAGGGCCCGTTCGCGCCGCGGTGCGAGGAGCGCCACGCGGCGCCTCTCGAGCGCGGCGCGCGCCGCCAGCAGGAGATGTCGCGAGGCCGTGCGGACGTGCTCGCGCAGCTCGCGCGCCTGACGCACGACCAGCTCGGCGGCCTGGGAAGGGGTCGCTGCGCGCACATCGGCGACGAAGTCGGCAATCGTGACGTCAATCTCGTGGCCGACGGCCGAGATCACCGGGACGGGACACGCGGCGATGACGCGCGCCAGGCCCTCGTCGTTGAACGCGCGCAGGTCCTCGGCGGCGCCACCGCCCCTGCCGACGATGACGACGTCAACGCCCTCGACCATCACGACGCGCCGCAGCGCGCGCGAGAGCTCGGCGGCCGCGCCGTCGCCCTGCACGCGCGCGGGGCTGATGACGAGATCCACGGGCGCGTGGCGCGTGCGCAGCACGCGGACGATGTCGCGCAGCGCGGCGCCGTCGGGCGACGTGACCACGCCGACGCGACGCGGCAGCATGGGCAGCGGGCGCTTGCGCGAGGCGTCGAACAGGCCCTCGGCATGGAGACGGCGCTTCAGCTGCTCGAAGGCGACCTGCAGCGCGCCGGCCCCGCGCGGTTCCATCGCGTCGGCGATGACCTGGTACTGGCCCTTCTGCTGGTAGACGGTCAGCCGGCCGCGGACCAGCACGTGCAGGCCGGCCGACGGGACGAACCGCAGGCGCGCGGCGTCGCTGCGGAACAGCACCCCCGGCAGTTGCGCGTCGCCGTCCTTGAGGGTGAAGAAGACATGCCCGCTCTGCCACCTCCGGCACTCGGCCAGCTCGCCCTCGATCCAGACCCTGGGGAAAGCCTCCTCGATCCGCCCGCGGAGGGCGGCCGTCAGCTCCTGCACGGTGTAGATGCGGCGCGCGCGGGCGGGCGGCGCGCCCGGCACGGGGCGCGCGGACGGCACCGGGGCCCGCTCGGCACCCTCGTCGGGGTCGTCTTCGAAGGGGAGGTCGAAGAGCGACGTCACGCGAGCGCCTCCACGTCGGTGTTTGTGAGACTCAGCCGCTCGATGGCCGTGGCCCGCCCGGTCTCCGCGTCGACGTCGACGATCACCGCGTGCAGGCGCGGCAGCCCGCGGGCCGTGTCGAAGCGGGTCGGCAGGCCGGTGAGGAACCTGGTGATGATGGCGTCGCGCTCGACGCCAATCACGCCGTCATGCGGGCCCGTCATGCCGACGTCGGTGATGTAGGCCGTGCCGCCAGGCAGCACCTGCGCGTCGGCCGTCTGCACGTGCGTGTGCGTGCCGACCACCGCCGAGGCCAGCCCGTCGAGGTGCCACCCGAGGGCGATCTTCTCGGACGTCGCCTCGGCATGCATGTCGACAAACACGATCGGCGTCTGCGCGCGCAGCCGCTCGACCTCGCGCCGGGCGACCGTGAACGGGTCGTCGATGGCCGTCATGAAGACGCGACCCATCACGTTGACGATGCCCACCCGGTCCCCGTGGGCGGTGGTGACGACCGTGGACCCCCGGCCCGGTGTGCCCTCCGGGTAGTTGAGCGGGCGCAGCAGCCTCGGCTCGTCGTCGATGAACGTGAGCAGTTCGCGCTTGTCCCAGACGTGGTTGCCCGAGGTCATCACCTCGACGCCGGCCTTGAAGAGCTCGTCGGCCACGTCCCGCGTGAGCCCGAAGCCGCCGGCCGCGTTCTCGCCGTTGGCGATGACCAGGTCGATCTCCCGGGTGCGGACGAGGCCGGGCACGGCGCGCCTGACCAGGTCGCGCCCGACCTTGGCGAAGATGTCGCCGATGAACAGGATGCGCATGCCGTGTCAGAGCACCTTCTCGACGGGGATCAGCACCTCGCGCCCGCCGTTCAGCTTCGGCAGCGTGAGCACCAGCTCGCCGTGGCGCAGCGTGGCCCGGCAGGCGGTGACGTCGATGGCGGCCGAGATGTGCGCCACGCGGACGA
>DATGPD010000202.1:0-6048 GCA_035305285.1 Planctomycetota bacterium | reverse complement strand
TGCCGAACGTCCGCCGGAAGATGTCCTCCTCCGGCACGTCCTCGCCGTAGAGCTTCAGCATCTCGACGACCTTGGCGAACCCGTGCTGCTCGGCGAGGTAGTCGACGATCAGCCCGCCCTGGTAATAGCCGAACAGGATGTCCGGGCCGCGGAACGCGCGGTTGAGCTGGCGCACGGGGTAGACGCGGCCGTTGTGCCAGTAGTCGAACAGTTGCCGGTCGAGGCCGCGCTCCCAGGTGCGGTTCTTGGCGCGCTCCTCGTGCACCGAGAAGCCCTCGGTCAGCCAGCGCGGCACGCGCGCGCGCGACAGGGCGAGGGTCAGGACGTGCGCATACTCGTGCCACACGGTCGCCGACCACATGAACTCCAGCCGGCGCACGTCGGGATCGACCGGCGACACCAGGGTGATCAGGTTGCCGAAGCACGCGCCGAGCGCGGTGAACCCCTTGAACCCGATCGTCCGCACCGAGAAGTCGACCCAGTCGTGCAGCGCCTCCACGCGCACCAGGCCGTTCGGCTGGCAGTCGTACTTCAGGCCGAGCTGCTCCAGCGCCTCCAGGTGCAACGGCACCAGGTACTCGGAGAGCACGGCGTAGTCGTCGCGGTGGAAGAAGAACCGGAACGGCCCCTGCTCGAGCATCCGGTACTCCTTCTCGATCTGCGCCTGGACCTCGAGGGCGTTGTGCCGCCAGGGGTTCACGAACCCCGGCTGCAGCTCACGCGCCTTGGCGAGGTGCACGCGCGCGTCCTGACCGCGGCCGCAGTAGATCAGGGCCTTGCCGATGCCGTCGAGCGCCGGGATCAGCTCGGGATCGCCGCGCAGCGCGCGCTCGTAGAGCGGTACCGCGTCGGCGAAGCGGTACAGCGCGACGAGGTGGTCGCCGACGATCCGGTCGACGTCGTGGAACTCCGGATCGATCGCCGCGATCCGCCGGCGCAGCTCCTGCTCCTCGTCGGCGTTGCCGCGGAGCATCGCCGCGGCCGCGCGGTGCGCGAGCGCGACGGTGTCGTTCGGGTTGATCGCGAGCGCGCGGTCGAGCACCTCGCTGCCCTCCTCGAACCGGCGGTCGTCGATCAGCAGGATCGCCTGCTCGACCAGGGCGGGCACGCTGTTCGGGTTGAGCGCGAGCGCGCGGCGCAGGTAGTCCTCGGTGCGCGCGGGGTCGAGCTGGAAGTTCGAGCGCCGGATGCGGTACAGGCCGATCAGCGCCTCCTCGCGCTCGCCGTTCTGGTCGAGCACCTTCTTCAGGTCGCCCTCGCCGCTGCGCAGCCCGCTCGCCTCACGGTACGCGGCGAACTTGAGCATGCCGAAGAAGATCAGGGCCTCGGGCCGCTCGGGCGCGAGCCGGATCGACTCGACGAACGCCTCGCTCGCCGCCTCGAAGTTGTCGCGCCCGCCCAGCTCGACCATGCACTGGCCGTACCAGGCGAGGTTGCGACCGTCGCGCGGCCGCGGCCGCGCGACCGCGGCGGCGAACGCCTCGTTCGCCGCGGCCCGCTTGCCGGCGGCGCGGCGGACGACTCCCAGCCGCCAGTACGCCTCGATGTCCTCGGGATCGGCGGCGGTCGCCGCAGCGAACTCCGCCTCGGCCTCCGCGTACCGACCGCGGCGCGCGAGGACGCGGCCGTGCAGCAGGCGCGCACCGCGCGCCGCGCGGTCGGCCTCCGGCAGCGCCGCGATCGCCTCGCGCACGGCGTCGTACTTGCCTTCGATCGCGTCGATCTCCAGCAGGCCGAGGCGGCATTCGCGCACCGTGGCGGCGCTCGGCCGATCGGGCTCCTCCTCCTCCTCGAACGCGGCGAGCACGTCCTCGAACACGCTGCGCGCCTTGCTGTACTGGCCGCGCAAGAGCGCGGTCTGGCCGGCGCGGACGTCGGCGGCGTAATCGTCGTCCTGCGCCGCGACCGCCACCGCCCACGCGACCGCCACCAGCACCGTTCGGCAGAACATTCGCCGGGATGATAGCCGCCGGCGGAAGCGCGGGGTCAGCGCGCACGAGACGCCGCACTCCGCGCACGGCACCCGGCGTGCGGCGCGGTCGCACCGGGAGCCGCCGCCCGTTCGCGCGAGCCTCGCCCACCGCGCGCGCGTCGGGCATGCGGCGCGAACCGCTAGGATCGCGGTGCCGATGCGTGCCGACGTCCCTGCGCCCGCGCCCCTGCGCGTGCTGTTCCTCGACGCCGACATCGTCGCGGTCAGCAAGCCGCCCGGGATGCTCGTGCACAAGGCGCCGCGCGCGCCCGACGACGCGCCAGTCCTCCTGCAGACGCTGAAGGCGCAGATCGGCCGCTGGCTCTACCCGGTGCAGCGCCTCGACCGCGCGACGAGCGGGGTGATCGCGTTCGCGTTGACCTCACCCGCGGCCGCGGCGCTGCAGCGCAGCCTCGCGTCGCCGGGCTGCCGCAAGGACTACCTCACCCTCGTGCGCGGCCAGCCGCCCGCCCGCTTCGCGTCGCAGCGTCCGCTGACCGACGAGCGCGGCCAGCCGCGCCCGGCGCACACCGAATTCCGCACGCTGCTGCGCTTCTCCGGGTGCGCGCTCGTGCGCGCGCGCATCCTCACCGGGCGCAGCAACCAGATCCGCCGACACCTCAACCACCTCGGTCACCACGTGCTCGGCGACACGACCTTCGGCAAGGGCCGGCTCAACCGTCTCTACCGCGCGCGCTTTGCGCTGCCCCGCCTGTTCCTGCACGCGACGCGCTTGTGCTTCGACCATCCGACCGCGCCCGGACGCGTGCGCCTGCGCGATCGGCTGCCCGACGACCTCCGCGCCGTGCTGCGCCGCCTCGCCGAGTTCGAACGGCCGTCACGCGCCCGCCGCGGCGAGCAAGGTGTAGTCGTCGCGCAGCGGCCGCCGGCCGACGAAGGCGCGCACCGACCGCTCGATCCCGGCGAGCAGACCGGCCAACCCGCCGGAGCGGTCTAGCGCGGCGAACAGGCGCTCGCGCCCGAACAGCGCGCCGCTCTCGCTCACCGCCTCCTCGATCCCGTCGGTCCACGCGAGGAACGCGTCGCCGGGACGCCAGCGGTGCACCGCGGCGACGCAGTCGACGTCGAGGAACGCGGGCGACAGCAGCGGGCCGGTCGGATCCAGCGGGAACGCTTCGTCGCCGCGGAGCAGCGCGGCGAAGCCGTGCCCGCAGCTCACCAGTTCGAGCACGCCGCGGCCGGCGTCGATGCGCGCGCACAGCAGGGTCACGAACGAGCCCTCGTCCAGGCCGCGCAGCCCGTCGCGCACGCGCGCGGCGACCGCGGCCGGCGCGTAGTCCTCGGCGTGCGCGGCGTGGAACGCCGCGTTGACGAAGCCGGTGAGCATCGCCGCGGCGACGCCGTGGCCGGCGACGTCGGCGATGACCATCGCAGCGCGCCCTCCGCCGGCGTCGGCCCAGTCGTAGAAGTCGCCCCCGAGCGTCTCGCACGGCACGTAGCGTCCGGCGAGCGAAAGCCCGGCGATCGTCGCCGCTTCGCCGGGCAGCATGCGCTGCTGGAAGGCGCGCGCCTGGCGCAGGTCTTCCTCCAGACGCGCGACGTAGGCGGCGTTCTCGCTCGCCAGGCGGCGCTGCTCTTGCCAGCGCGCGATCAGGGTGAGGAGCAGCTCGCGGTCGAACGGCTTCTGCAGGAAGAAGAACGCCTCCTCGCGCAGCGCGCGGATCAGCTTGCCGTCGACGTCGCCGAGGCTGCCGGTCATCAGGATCACGTCGAGGTCCGGCACGAGCCGGCGCAGGCCGCGCATCAGCTCGAAGCCGTCGGCGCCGGGCAGGCGCACGTCGAGCAGCGCGAGCTCCGGGGCGAACGCGGGCACGGCGGCGAGCGCCTCTTCGGCGGACGAGCAGCACAGCAGGTCGTGGCCGCGCTCCAGCAACCGGCGCAGCGCGTGGAGCATGCCCGGCTCGTCGTCGACCACGAGGATGCGGCGGCGGCCGGCGGCGATCACGCCCCGCCCTCCGCCGCGCGGCGCACGACCGGCAAGGTCACGTGCACGCTCGTGCCCCTGCCGGGCTCGCTCTCGATCCGCATCCGCCCGCCGACGTCGCCGACGATGCTGCGGCAGATCGCGAGGCCGAGCCCCGTGCCGCCCTCCTTGGTCGTGTAGAAGGCCTCCTCGACCCGCGCCAGCTCCGCGCGGGTCATGCCCAGCCCCGTGTCGCGCACGCGGATCGCGACCGTCGCGCCGCCGTCCGCCGGCGCCGCCTCGACGCGCAGCCAACCGCCGTGCGGCATCGCGTCACACGCGTTGGTCATCAGGTTGAAGAACAGCTGCTCCAGCTCGTGCTGCGCCGCGGCGACCGCGGGCAGGCCGTCGGGCACCTCAAGCGTGAGCTCGACGCCCCGGCGCGACGCCGCGGCGCGCAGCAGGTCGACGGCACCCAGCGCGGCGCGGCGCGGGTCGCCGCCGGGCGTCCCGCGGGCCGCGGCGCTCTTCGCGAACGACAGCATCCCGCTGAAGATGCGCCGGCAGGTCTGCAGCGCGGCCTCGATGCGCGCGAGATCCTCGACCAGGGCGTCGCGGTCGACCACGCCGTCGCGCAGCTCGGCGCTGATCTGCTGCACCACCGGCAGGACCGAGCCGAGCGCGTTGTTGACGTCGTGCGCCACGCCGCGCGCCAGATCGGCCATCGCGTGCTTGCGCTCGGCGCGCAGCACGCTCGCCTTCAGCGACTCGGTCATCTCGGCGTTGCGGATCGCGAGCGAAGCCTGCGGCAGCAGGCGCTGCAGGAGGTCGGCCTCGTACGCGGCCAGCCCGCCCGGTCGCGCGCTCGCCAACACGATCGCGCCGCTCAGCTCGCGCCCGGTGCGCAGCGGCGCGACTAGCATGCTGCCGGCCGCGGGCGCGTGCGGCGGGCCGCAGTCGAGCGCGCGCGCGAGGGCCGGACCGGCCGTCCCCTGCCACGCGACCCAGGCGTCGCGCACGCGATCGAATCCGCACGTCGTGCCCGCGCGCAGCGCGGCGAGGTCCGAATCGCCCACCTCGGCGTACGCGCCGATGCGGTCGCTCTTGCGCTTGCTCCACGCGACCTGCTCCGCCGCGAGGCGCAGGCGCGTGCCGCCGGCGTCGCACACGTACACCGCGCCGGAGTGGTCGTAGCCGGTGAGCGAGCGCAGGCCGTGCAGGATCTGGTAGCAGAGGTCCTGCGGCCGCAGCTCGGCCATGATCTTGCGGTCGATGCGGGCGCGCACTTCGGAGGCGCGGGCGCGGTCGAGATCGCGCAGGCGCTCGGCGAGCACGCCCGCGACCAGCACCAGCCCGTGCCCTTCGCCGGGCGCGAAGTCGATCTCGGCATCGGCGACCAGCGCCGCGGCGCGCCGGCCGCGGCGCTCCACCGGCGCGATCAGGCGGTTCGCCGCCGGCCGCGGCCACTCGCCGGTTCGCAGGTAGGCGGGCAGGCCGGCGAGGGCCTGGGGCCGCGGCGCCTGGCCGGAATAGCGCGGGACGGCCAACTCGCCGCGCGCGTCGAGCACGCAGGCGAAGGTCGTGCTCGCGCCGAGCATGCGGCGCACGGCGCGCAGCAGCAGGCGCAGCACCGAGTCGTCATCGTCGGCGCCGGCGAGCTGGGCGCGCAGTGCCTGCACGAAGCGCAGCCATTCCAGTTCACGCGCTGGCGTCATCGTCGTTCACCACGTCGGTCGCGCCGCACGGCGCACGGCGGAAATCCGGCCGGGGCGCAATAGTGGGCACTCGCGGCGCATTCCGCGAAGCACTAATCTCGCTTCTCCTCGTCCGCCAGGCTGCCCCGACGCGATGCCGGAACCCGATGCGAGCCGGGATGCCCCCCACATCGACTGGGAGGCGTTCTACGCCAACTACCGCAAGCCGGACTACGTCCCTGGCTACGAGATCCTGCAGAAGCTCGGCGCCGGCGCGTTCGGCCTCGTGTTCAAGGCGCGCAAGCACTCGATCGGCAAGGACTACGCGATCAAGTTCTTGAAGGTCGACGACGCCGTCGTGCGCGACGCGGTGCTGCACGAACTCGACACCGTGCGCCTGTTCGCGCAGATCGACCACCCGAACCTGGTGTCGATCGAGGACATGGGCCACGTCGACG
>DATGPD010000201.1:0-3820 GCA_035305285.1 Planctomycetota bacterium | reverse complement strand
CTGCGCACGCTGTGGCACACGCGGCAGGTGATTGCGCAGCTCGGTCGCCGGCAGGTCGTCTCGCGCCACCGCGGCTCGATGCTCGGCGTCCTGTGGACCGTGCTGAATCCTTTGTTGCTGCTGGTGGTCTACACCCTGTTCTTCACGGTGTTCCGGCCGGTGGCCAGCGCGGTCAACGATCGCGTCGCCTTCGTGCTGAGCTTGTTCACCGGCATGATCGTGTTCGGCGTGTTCTCGGAGACGGTCTCCAAGGCGGCGACGACCATCACGGGCAACCCGAACTACGTGAAGAAGGTGGTCTTCCCGCTCGAAACCCTGCCCGCCGCCGACCTCTGGGCGTCACTCGTGCACGCCGCGGTCAACGTCGGCGTGTTGCTCGCCGCGACCGTGACGCTGCGCGGCTCGGTGCCCTGGACGGCGCTGCTTTTGCCGATCACCCTGCCGCCGCTCTTGCTCCTGACCCTCGGCATCGCGTGGATCGTTGCGTCGCTCGGCGTGTACGTACGCGACGTCGGCACCTCGATCGGCGTCGTGCTGACGGCGCTGATGTTCCTGACCCCGGTCTTCTACAGCGTCGACGACGTCCCGAGCGAGCCCGCCCGCGCCGCGTTGCGTCTCAATCCGCTCACCGACATCGTCGAGACGACGCGCAGCGTCCTGTTGCGCGGCGACCTGCCCGACTGGGGCCGCCTCGCGTTTGCCTACGTGCTGGCGGCGCTCATCGCGCAGATCGGTTGGGCCTGGTTCCGGGCGACCAAGCGCGGCTTCGCCGACGTGCTATGAGCGCGCCGGGTCGACCCGCGCCTGCCGGCGGGTCCACGCGCCTAGCTTGCCGGCCATCGAGCGGGCGAGGTTCTTGAGGTTCGCACGCCATGCACGTTGTCGGGCGTCGGCCACCGCCCGCTCGCGAGGAGCGCCCTGGATGGCGATCCACGCTTCATTGGCTTCGAGCAGGAACTCGTAAGACAGCCGGACTTCGCGGGCGCGCGGCACGTTGCAACTCGCGGCCTCGACCCAGGCATTCTGCTCGGGGAAGACCCAGTTGCCGAAGCGGTCGACGACGTGATTGCCGCGCAGCGCCGGGACGTGTTCGGTGCCGTGCTCGTCGACCACGCGCAGCGTGATCGGCGAAGTGACGAACGGGCCCAGCCCGGGGCTGAGCCGGAGGTGGACCAGGGTCGCCGGCTTCTCCGGCAGCGCGACCACCCGGCAGTCGGTCGGCAGAGCCTCCTCGACGGGGATCGTCGCTTCCTGTCCGTCGCTCCACCGTGCGTCGAGGCGCACCGCGTCACGCGGCAGGTTGCAGCGGTCGAACGAGGTCAGGAACAGAGCAGGCACGTGGTCGGTGCGCTTCGCCTTGACCTGCGTGGTCAGGGAGCGCAGCTGCTCGCAGCCTCGGGCATGGGCGGCGCGGACCCGTTCGTACACGCCGCGGTTGTGCCGGCGCATCTCGTCGAGGGTGGCGTGGTCTGGCAGGCGGCCGGCGAGGAAGTCGTCGATCGTGACGTAGCGGTAGCCGAGCGTGGCGAAGTCGCCGATCTCCGCGAGCTTCACGATGGGGATCACCCCCAGGGCGAGGTACTCGACGAGCTTGGTCGGACAGGAAACCCGGTTCACCGGGTCGTCGTCGCGCAGCACGAACCCGAAGTCCTGGTCTTCATAGAGGCGGCACAGGTCGCCGGGTTCTTCACACGACAGGCGCACGCGGTCGCGGACTCCGACGCGGGTGAACAGCGCGTCGAACTCGGCGACCTGCGGGGTGCAGAACGTGAACTCGCACCAGTCGCCGGTCCGCGCGACGGCTTCGGCCATGAGGTCCGGGTTCTGCCAGCGCTGGATGCCGCCAGCGTAGATCACCCGGTGGCGCGCCCGCGACGGACGCTCGAGCTTCGCCGGCGGGCTGATCTCGTCGAGGATCGGGAGGTGGACACACGGCGTGGTGAGACCCGGGTACTTGCGGCGGAAGTGGTCCGCCATCGCCTCGGTCACCGTCACCAGAGCGGCGCTCTCCCGCACCATCGTCTCCTCGAAGCTCTCGTAGAAGCGCGCGCGGCCGGGCGAGCCCTGCATCCGTTCCTCCTCGGGCGCGATCCCGTGCACGTCGGTGATCACCTTGCCGGTGCGGTAGAAGGGCAGGAGGTGCTGCGCGGAGTGCGACGTGTGCGCGTAGATGACGTCCGCCTGTTCGACGAGGGCCGCCAGCTTGCGCTGGTGCGCCGTGAAGCGCAGGTCGGGGCGGTAGAACCGGACGCCGTCGGGAAGGTTGTCGAAATGGACGGAGAACTGTTCGCGCAGCCGGTAGTCGAGCGGGTCGGCATCGGTCCGCTCGTGCAGGGCGACCGGAAACACGTATGCCCGCGGCCGGTCCTTGAACAGCGCCTCCACCGCCGCGATCCGTCGCATCCAACCGCCGCGCACGGTCACGGGGAACGGGTAGTAGCCATAGATCAGGATCATGGAGACGTGCGTCCCTGCTCAACTCGGACCGGGCTCGGTCCATGCTCGTGCCGCCGCCGGTTCGCCGCCAGCGAGTAACCAGCGAAACAGGTGTACGTAACGCTCGTACGCGCGTTCGCGCAGCAGGCGTTCCCAGTCCGCGGGCAGCCGGCTGCGGGCGCCCCGGCGCGCGTACACCGCACGCAGCGCGTCCGCCAGCTCGTCGACCAGCGCTTCGCACGGACTGTCGAGCAGCGCGAGCAGCCGGTGGATGTCGACTGCGCTCAGGTCCGCGGCCGCCGGCGACAGGAGGATGCCGTCGGTCCCTTCGAGCTGCTCGCTGGCGCCGCCGACGTCGGTCGCGATCACCGGCAACCCGGCGAGCACTGCCTCGGTGATCGCGAGGCTCCACCCCTCGAAAAACGACGGCATGACCAGTGCGGCGGCCGCGGCGTGCAGCGTGGTGACGTCGCTGCGGTGCCCCGCCCAGTGCACGCGGTCGGTCAGTCCGAGGTCGCGCACGCGCTGCACGAGGGTCTCGGCGTAGGCGTCGTCCATCGGCCGTCCGGCGAACAGCAGGTGCGCGTTCGGGCAGTCCGCGGCGACCCTGGCGAATGCCGCGAGCAGCAGGTGTTGCCCCTTCGCCGGCTGGATCGATGCGACGTTCAGGAAGATGCGCGCGTCCGCCGGCATGCCGAACTCGGCGCGCAGGGCCGCGACCGCCTCGGGCGCCGGCGCGGGCTGCACGTACGACCGGGCACACCCGTTGGGGATCACGAGCATGCGTTCGCGGCTCAGGCCGAGCGCGAGGTCGGCGTAACGCGCCGCGTTGTTGGAGACGCACACGTAGGCGCGGGTGTACGGATCGGCGGCGCGGTACTCGTCGCGCTCAGGCCGGCCGAACCACATGTACATGTTGTGGATGGCCTGCACGAACGGAACGCGGGCGGCCGCACAGAGGTCGGCGCCGAACGTGGAGAAGTGCGCGTTGATCAGATCGACCCGCTCGCGCTCCAGGAACGCGGCGTACCGATCGCGGTCGGCCGCCAGACGTTCCAGGTGCAGGCCGCGCTGGCGCGCGCGCTCCGCCGCCGGACCGACGCGCCCGAGGACCAGGATCGAGCTGTGCATCCCCGCCGCGGCGAGCGCCTCGGTCAGGTCGATGACGACTTGCTCCATGCCGCCCTCGGTGAAGTCGCCGACCTGCAGGACGACCCGCTGGCGGCCGGCGGGCGCGGGCGGCGGCGGTGGTGCGGCCGGCGCCGGTTTGGCGAGCATTGCGCGCGCGCCGGCCAGCGCGGCGCGCCGGCTGGGCGCGTGCACGACCCGCGGCGTGAGAATGGCGAGCCGGGCGGCGGTGCGTGCGTCGGACGTCGCCGCCACG
>DATGPD010000200.1:0-2002 GCA_035305285.1 Planctomycetota bacterium | reverse complement strand
GAGCTGCGGCGGGGTGGAGCAGCACGTCAGCGGACTCGCGCGCGCGCTGGCGGCGCGCGGCCACGCCGTGCACGTCTACGCGCGCACCGCACACGGCACCGCGTTCGGCCTCACCGACGGCACCACCGAAGCCGGCCTGGTCGCGGTGACCCGGGTCGCATACCGCTTCGAGGACGTCGCCGACCTCGACGGCCTCTACCGCAATGCGGCGCTCGACGAGGCCTTCGGCCGATTCCTCGCCGCGCACGGTCCGTTCGACGTCGCCCACGTCCACCACCTCACCGGCCTGTCGCTCGGCGTGCTCGACCGCCTGCGCGCCGCCGGCGTGCGCACGGTGCTCACCCTGCACGACTACTGGTTGATGTGTCCGCGCGGGCAGATGTGGCACCGGCGCGGCGAGCCGTGCGCCGCGGTCGAAGCGGCGCGCTGTGCGGAGTGCCTCGCGACGCCGTTCGGCCCCTGGCTCGGCGCACGGCCGCACGAGACGGTCGCGCGCCTGCACGCACGCGCGCGCGAGGCGCTCGCGCTGCCCGACGTCCTGGTCGCGCCGTCGGCACACGCGATCCCGCCGTTCGTCGCCCTCGGCGTGCCGGCCGAGCGGATCGCGGTCGTCGACAACGCGGTCGACGTCGAACATCTCGCCGCCGTGCCCGAACTCGCGCCACGCCTTCCGGGCGAGCCGCTGCGCGTCGGCTACCTCGGCACGCTCATCCCGAGCAAGGGCCTCGACGTCCTGATCGACGCCCTGCAGACCCTGCCGCCGGGCACCGCCACCCTCACCGTCGCCGGCAACGTCGTGCCCTACCACGGCGACGAAGGGTTCGTGACCCGGGCGTTCGGTCGCCTCCGGCCGACCGACCGCGTCCTCTACCGCGGCCCGTACCAGACCGCCGACCTGCCAGCCCTGCTGGAGCCGCTCGACTGCGTCGTGGCACCGGCCCTCTGGGCGGAGGCGTTCGGCCTCACCCCGCGCGAGGCGCTGGCCGCCGGCCGGCCGGCGATCGTCAGCCGGATCGGCGGCCTCGCCGACGCGGTACGGCACGGAGTCGACGGCTTCGTCGTCGAACCGGGCGACCGCGTCGGACTCGCTGCCGCGCTCGCCGAGCTGGCCGCCGACCCGGGGCTCGCGGCCCGCCTGGGCCGGCAGGGGCGCGCGCGACCGCGCGGCTTCGCCGAGATGAGCGAGGACCTGCTCGCGATCTACCGCGGTGCCGCGGGTGCTGCGGTGCCGCGCCCGTCCGTCGGGTGAGTTGTGCGCCCGCGCCGCGTACCCGACAACTGCGCCCCGCGGCAGATCCCGTGCCGCGCTTGATCGGCTTGCGGGCGCTGGCTACCGTTTCGCACCCTTTTCGTTCCGCCTGCGGGGCGTCCACGACCTGGCGCCACGCACCCGCTGCCGGCGACCGGGACGCCGCACGACCAATCTCGTCACAGGATCAGCAGATGACGGACCTTGGCAATCCGAACGCCACCCTGGATCGGCCGCCGATGGAGCTGCTCGCCGACCGCATCGATTACGAGACGCTGAGCGACTTCCGCAAGTCGGCGTTCCGCACGATGCAGCAGCTCGAGCGCCTGCGCGACTGGGTCGACGGTCCGGAGGCGAGCGGCGCCCGGCGTGGGCTCGCGCTGTGGGTCCTCGGCCGGCACAAGGACGCGGTGCCGGAGCTGCAGAAGGAGGCGAACAACCCGGTGGTCGCGAACTGCCTGGCGCGCAGCCTGTGCGAGCTGGGCCGGCTCGACGAGGCCGAGAAGGTGCTGACCCAGGCGGGCAGTGACCCGCACCAGGCGGCGACGATGCTGGAGATCCTCGACCGGCGCGGCGACCCCGACAAGCTGCTGGCCGCGCTGGAGAAGAACGCCGGCGTGCTGACGCCCGCGGACGCCGCGTACTACCGCGGCCGCGCGCACGAACAGCGCTTCGAGGCGGAGGCGGCGATCGCCGCGTATGACGACGCGCTGCGCCACGACCCGACGCACACGCAGGCCCTGTTCCGCCTCG
>DATGPD010000199.1:0-2691 GCA_035305285.1 Planctomycetota bacterium | reverse complement strand
TGCCGCACCCGGGCGACGGTGGTTTCGTGGCTCTCCACCGTGCGGTCGGCGAGGGCCACCTGCTGCTTCGCTTCGACCGCGGCGAACCAGCCTTGCACGTCTGGCCGGCGATCGACAGCGCGGCTGCGGCGTAGTCGGCGGCGGCGGCCTCGGCGCTCGCCTGCGCGGCGTTCCGCCCGGCGCGCACCCGACCCCAGAGGTCCAGCTCCCACGACGTCGCGAGCGACACGCCGAACTGGTTGAACGTGATGCTGGGCACGCCGGCACCGAACGGGAAGCCGACGAACACGCGGCGCTGTCGGTCGGCGCCGAGGCTCGCGTCGAGCGTCGGCCACAGCTCGGCGCCCGCGATCCGGCCCTGGGCGATCGCCGCCGCCAGGCGGGCCGCGGCCGCTTCGAGGTCATGGTTGCGGGCGAGCGCGCGCGCCACGAGCGTGTCGAGTCGCGGATCCCGGAACGCGGTCCACCAGTCCGGCGCGAGCCGACCGTCGCCCGCGTGCGCCTCGGTCCAGGCGGCGGGTGCCTCGATCGGCGGGGGCACGGGCTCGGGGTGTGGAGCGGCGCAGGACGCGACGAGGAGGACTCCCGCCAGCGCGGGGCCGAGGCGGCCTGCGGCCGCGCCGCGGGCTCGTGCCGGACGGGAACGAAGGGCGCTCATGGGCCGGGGAGGCGCGCCACGCGCGGTTGTGCGCCCGGTGCGCATGGCGGCTGACCACGCCGGTCGTCGGTTCATGGACGGGCCATGGGAACGTCGGGCTCGGCGGGAATTGCCCCGACGCGCGGGAAGACTCGCCCAGGTGGGCGGACCGGCGCGGTCATCCCCGGGCGCCGCGCGCGGCGCCGGCGCCCGCCGTGCGCCCGAGCCACCGGAAGCCGACCGCGGCGAGCGCTCCGGCAGCGCCGCAGCCGAGCCACAGAGCGTCGGCGCCGAAGCGTTCGTACACGGCGCCACCCAGCGGTGGCGCGAGCACGAGCGACACCGAGAAGGTGGCGAAGTAGGCGCCGAGGTAGTTGCCGCGCGCGTGGACCGGCGCGTACTCGCTCACGTACGCGCCGAGGAACGGCATGTAGAGCATCTCGCCGACCGAGACGGTCAGCGCCGAGAGCACCACCGCGACGGTGCCCCAGCTCTCCAGCACGAGCCACGGGAACGCCGCGCCGATGCACGCGGCTCCGGCGACCATCAGCCGCGGCTTCGGCGTGTTGCGGAACCGCCAGACGAGCGGCATCTCGCACACCACGATGAACAACGGGTTGATCGCGAGCACGAGGCCGATCTCGAACTCGTCGTAGTGCAGGACGCGCTCGAGGTGGCGGCTGAGGGTCTGCACGTGCTGCAGGAAGACGACGAAGCCGATCGTCGAGAGCACGAGCAGGAACAGGAAGCGGCCGTCGCGCCACGGCGAGGGGGCACGTGCGGCGGCGTCGCCTTCGTGCCGGCGCGTCGCGCGGCCGAGGTCGCGCGGCGCGTAGCGCCACAAGAGCCCGGCAGCGAGCATGCACGTCGCGCCGTCGGCGAGGAACAGCAGCCGGTAGTCGAGGCCAGCGAGCGCGCCGCCGATGGTGGGACCGATCGCCCAGCCGGCGTTCAGCGCGAAGCGGTTGAGCGCGAGCGCCTTGGTCTGGCGGAACGGCGGCACGGTGGCCGCGACCGCGGCGACGTTGCCCGGCCGGAACGCGTCGTTCAGGATGCCGAGCACGAACACACCGCTGCTGAAGGCGAGCGGCGTCTCTGCGAGCGCGAGCAGCGCCATCCACCCGCCCGTAGCGAGCAGGGTGGCGATCTGCATCGGGACCGGGCCGAATCGATCGGCGAGCCGGCCGCCGAGCAGGCTGCCGCACACCGAGCCGACGCCGAACAGCGCGACGACGTACCCCGCCTGCTCGACCGAGTAGCCGAACTTCTGGCCGAGGTACAGGCTGAGGAACGGCACGACCATCGCACCGGCCCGGTTCACGAACGCGGTGGCGCAGATCAGCCAGGTCAGCGTCGGCAGTCCGCCCCACGCGCGGCGGAAGAAGAGACGGACCCGCCGCATCGGCCGGGACGATGGCGGTGACCGGCCGGACTGTCCAACGTCTGCGGCGCAGGGTGCGCGGCGCGCTCGGCGCGGACAGGCTGCCGAGGTCCGGCGTTCGGGTCACCGCCCGCCGGCGGTTCGGTGGCGGCTCGCGTGCGGCGCCAGGAGCGGTACGGCCTCGCGCAACCGCGGCGCGGCGCTCCGTGCGAGCGAGCCGGTCAGAAGATGGGCCGGACCGACGGATTGGACACTCGCAGCGTCGTCGACCCTGCGACCGTCTGCACACCGAGGATCTGGCCCTGCAGATGGGGCAGGTTCGGGACGGGCAGATACACCATTGTCGAACCGAAGCCCGTGGTGAGCACGAGCCAGGGCGCGCTCAGGTCCAGCCCCAGGCCGCCATCGAGCTGCGGCACGAACACCGGCGGCCTGGCGCTGCCCAGCAGGATGGCGAACGGCTCGCCCGGCGCGAATCCGCCGATGCCCACCATCGCACCGCGCACGAACCCCGTCGACTGCACCTTGGGGATCGCCCGCCGGATGGGGGTGATGCCGGAGACGGAGCCGATCCGCCCCGAGCGAGCGAGCGCAACGGACGGATCGAGGACCAGTGCGCCACCCCCGTTCGAGACCACCGCGTACAGGGGACCGAACGTGAACCCGGGGACAT
>DATGPD010000198.1:0-2795 GCA_035305285.1 Planctomycetota bacterium | reverse complement strand
GGGGATGATGCCGAGGTTCGCCTCGGGCTGCGCCGCGAGCGGATTGAGACCCTTCTTCGCGATGCGCATGCTGCACGCCATTGCCAGCTCGATGCCGCCGCCGAACGCGAGTCCGTTGAGCGCGCACACCGACGGCTTGCGGCAGGCAGCGATCTTGTCGAGCACCTGTTGCGAGGCGCGCGCGGTCGCCTCGCCCTGCTCGGGCGTTTCGATGCGCGCGAGGAAGTGCACGTCCGCGCCGGCGACGAACGCCTTGCGCCCGAAGCCGGTGAGCACGACCGCCTGCACCGCGGGGTCGGCATCGGCCTCGAGGAACCGCCGCTCCAGCTCGGCGAACACCGCCTCGTCGAGCGCGTTCAGGACCTTCGGCCGGCGGATGGTCAGGACGCGCACGCCCTCGACGTCGCGCGTCAGGATGACCGGGATGTCGAACGGCCGGTTGGCGCGGCCGTGCTCGGCGATGCACCGTGGGACGGGGAATCCGGGATTCGCCGCGGCGAACGCCTCGACGAGCCGCAGCGCCTCCCCCGTGCCGAGGCGGTTCATCAGGCGGAAGGCCGGCGCCATGTCGAGCGCCAGCTCCAGGGCCATGTCGAAATCGCCGATGCTGATCAGTCCGGCGTCGACCACCTCCCCGGCGAGCCCGAAGTACGCGCCGCGCAGCGCGTCGGTGACCTTCTGCTCGACCTCGGGCGGGACCTCGACCGTCTCGCCGCGCGCCGGCACGTCCCACGGCGTCCGGTCCTCGACCTTGGCGACCAGGCTCGGCGGCGGCGTGAACCAGCGGTGGATCGCGTCGTGGTAGTGCGCGAGCCCGACCTTGGTGATCGGGTTGCCGCCGGTCAGGTTCATCGCGGTGAACGAGCCGACCGTCATGCCGAGTGCCTTGCGCTGGATCTGATCGATCTGCTTCGTCGTCGCGACGCCCGCCTCGGCGAGCTGCGCGGCCGCCTGGAACAGCCCTTCGAACACCGGGTCGAGCGCGTAGCCGTAGCGCGACCCGACGCGGATCGGCACCTTGCCGATCGCCTCGTAGAAGGACAGCAGCCAGTCGACCACCGCGGGCGCGGTGTGCTTCGCCGGCACGATCTCGACGATCGGGTTGCGCTCGGCGGGGAAGAAGTAGTGGATGACGAGGGTCCGCTCCGCGCGGCGCGCGTTGGCGAAGATCGCCTCGGGGGTCAGGTGCGAGCTGTTGCTCGCCAGGATCGCACGCTCGTCGACTAAGCTCTCCACCTGCGCGAAGATCCGCCCCTTCAGGGTCTCGTCCTCGGTGGCCGCCTCGATCACGAGGTCCGCGCCGGCGATCGCGCCGTAGTCGGTCGTCCACTGCAGGCTCGCGAGCATCGTCGCCTGCAACTCGGCGGTGAACGCGCCGGTCTCGACGCCCTTGCCGACCTTCTTCTCCAGCTTGGCGCGTCCCGCCTTCAGGGCTTCCGGCGACACGTCGACGACGACGATCTGCGTGCCGTCGGGCGCCAGGGTCTTGGCGAAGTACAACGCGATGTCCGGCCCGATCTGTCCGGATCCGATGACGGCTACCTTGCGGAGGGCGCGCTCTTGGTGCGTGAAGGCCATGGCAGGGTGGCGCAGGGTAGCTGACTGCCCGGGCCCAGTCATCCCGGCTCTGCCGGGCCGTCACGCCGCCGCGACCAGGCCCGAGTCGAACAGCGCCTGGCGGGCGCGCAGGCCGCGGTAGCCCTCGCGCAGCACCACGTGGCCGACCGGTGCGCGCAGCGACGTGCCCGGGCCCAGGCAGACGAGCACGTCGGGGTTCAGCTCGCGCAGGGCCACGCGCACCGCGGCCGTGAAGTCGAACGTCTCCACGACTTGCGCGCCGAGCGTGTAGGCGAGCAGCTCGGCCGGGTCGGCGGACCAGGGCGTGTGCAGGCGGCCGAACCCGTCGATCAGGTGCACCTGCGGTGCACCGCACGGCAGGCCGGCCAGCCCGGCGCGCGCGCGCGCCGCGACCTCGGCGCACAGCGGCGTGTGGAACGGGCCGTGTCCCGCGAGGCGGAACGGGAACGTGCGATCGCCGACCTGCACCTTCGGCAGCCGGCGGAGCAGCTCGGCCACGCCCGCCTCGGTGCCGGCGAGCACGCTGTGCCCGCCGAGGCGGATCGAAGGTGCAACGAAGGTGTCGGGACCGGCACGGTTGACTGCGTCCAGCACTTCGTCGACCGCGACGGTGCGCGCGGGGTCGGGCAGCCAGTCGTCGCCCACCGTGGTGGTCATGACCTGGCCGCCGGATGCGGCTTCCTGCAGGCGCGCCATCGTCGAAACGAGGGTCCAGCCGTCGAACGGTGACAGGCAACCGGCGACCGCGAGCGCGGAGTACCAGCCGAGCGAGTTGCCCGCGACACCGACCACGCGGTAGCGCTCGAAGGCCCGCGCCGACGCCGCGAGGGTGGCGAAGTAGATCAGTTCGGACGCGTTGCGCCCGTCCAGGTGGACGCTCGGACGGAACGTCGGCGCGGCGTCGAGATCCGCGAGCGCAGGCTGCCCGGCCGCCCGGCGCACGTCATCGGCGTCCGCGAGGGCGCGCGCGATCGCGTCCGGGAGCGGCGCGCGGCGGATGCAGCCGAGTTCCTCTTTCCCGTAGCTGCCGCGGCCGGGGCAGAAGAGCACGGCGGTGGGGCGCTCGGCGGCGGTCATCGCGCGCCTGCCTCCACCATCGCCTGCGCGGCGGCGACGATGTCGTCGACCTGCACGAGCATCAGGTCGGCCGCGGGGCCGAGCGGGACGTAGCTGTCCTTCGCGGTGACGCGCCGCAGGCGTACGCCTTCCATCTTGGG
>DATGPD010000197.1:0-8568 GCA_035305285.1 Planctomycetota bacterium | reverse complement strand
CGCGCACAACCTCGAGACCGTCGAGCGCCTCACCCCGCGCGTGCGCGACCACCGCTGCGACTACCGCCGCTCGCTGCGCGTCCTGCAGCGCGCCAAGGAGCTCCGCCCAGGCGTCGTCACCAAGTCGTCGCTCATGCTCGGGCTCGGCGAGACCGAGCACGAGGTCGAGCAGGCGATGGACGACCTGCGCGCGCACGGGGTCGACGTGCTGACCCTCGGCCAGTACCTGCGCCCGAGCCTCAAGCACCTCCCGGTCAAGGAGCACCTGCCGCCGGCGCGCTTCGCCGCGCTGGAACGGCGCGCGCTCCGCAAGGGCTTCCTCTACGTCGCCGCCGGACCGCTCGTGCGGTCCTCGTACAAGGCCGGCGAGTACTTCCTGATGCACCTGCTGCGCGGTCCCGGCGCAGCAGGCGCGTCGACCCGCACCCTCGTCGAACCGAAGGCCGAGCGATGACCAAGCTGCTGAGCATCATCGAGAAGGACGGCAAGGCCGCGAAGAACAAGGACCCGAACCTCCCCGTCGAGCTGCTGCACAAGCTGTATCGCACGATGGTCGCGACGCGGATCCTCGACGATCGCGGCCTCGCCCTGCAGCGCCAGGGGCGCATCGGGTTCTACCTGCAGAGCAAGGGGCAGGAGGCGAGCCACGTCGGCTCGGCAGCCGCGCTGCGCGACTCCGACTGGGTGTTCCCCGCGTACCGCCAGCCCGGCGTGCTCCTGCTGCGCGGCGCGAGCCTCGACCACGTCGTCAACCAGTGGTTCGGCAACGCCGGCGACCTCGGCAAGGGCCGGCAGATGCCGGTGCACTACACCAACCGCGGCATCCACTTCGTCAGCATCAGCTCGCCGATCGGCACGCAGATCAGCCAGGCCGCGGGTGCCGGGATGGCGGCGCGCCGGCTCAAGCACGACACCGTGTTCATGACCTACTTCGGCGACGGCGGGACGAGCAGCAACGACTTCCACGCCGGGCTGAACTTCGCCGCGGTGTTCAAGGCGCCGGTGGTGTTCGTGTGCGAGAACAACCAGTGGGCGATCTCGGTGCCGCTCGACAAGCAGATGGCGAGCGAGTCGATCGCGATCAAGGCCGAGGCCTACGGCATGCCGGGCGTGCGCGTCGACGGCAACGACGTGCTCGCGGTCTACCGGGTGTGCAAGGAGGCGGTCGAGCGCGCGCGTGCCGGCGACGGCCCCACCCTGGTCGAGACGGTCACCTACCGCATGGGCGGGCACTCGTCGTCCGACGATCCGACGCGCTACCGCGACCCCTCGTCGGTCGAGGCCTGGGCGCAGAAGGACCCGATCGAGCGCATGAAGCGCTACCTGCAGCAGCGCGGGCTGTGGAGCGAGGCGTTCGAGACCGAGGTGCAGGAGTCGGCGAAGGCCGCGATCCAGGAGGCGGTCAAGCGCGCCGAAGCGCTGCCGCCGCCGAGCCCCGACTCGCTGTTCGAGGACGTGTACCAGAACCTCACGCCGCAGCTCGAAGAGCAGCGCCGCGAGCTGCTCGCGCTCGGCGAACAGGGCAAGGAAGAGGAAGGCGCCTTCCCGCTGTGAGCGGGTCGGCGCGCCCCGGAACGCAGGATTCCCCATGGCAACGATGACCCTGATCGAGGCCGTCACCGACGGCCTGCGCACGGAGATGCGCAACGACGACCGCGTGTGCGTGTTCGGCGAGGACGTCGGCAAGCGCGGCGGCGTGTTCCTGGCCACTGCCGGCCTGCAGGAGGAGTTCGGTCCGGAACGCTGCTTCGACACTCCGCTGTCGGAGTGCGGGATCGTCGGCACCGCGATCGGCATGGCGGTCTACGGCCTGCGCCCGGTCGCCGAGATCCAATTCCTCGACTTCATCTACCCCGCGTTCGACCAGATCGTGTCGGAGGCGGCCAAGTTCCGCTACCGCAGCGGCGGGGAGTACACGTGCCCGCTGGTGATCCGCGCGCCGTACGGCGGCGGGATCCGCGGCGGCCACTACCACAGCCAGTCGAGCGAGGCGTACTTCTGCCACACGCCGGGCCTCAAGGTCGTCATCCCCTCGACCCCGGCCGACACCAAGGGGCTGCTGATCGCTTCGATCCGCGACGAGGACCCGGTGATGTTCCTCGAGCCGAAGCGCATCTACCGCTCGGTGAAGGGCGAGGTGCCCGAAGGCGAGCACTACGTGCCGCTCGGCAAGGGCCGGATCGTGCGCGAGGGCACCGACGTCACCGTCGTCGCCTACGGCGCGATGGTCGGCGTGTGCGAGAAGGCGGCCGACGCCGCGCGGGAGAAGGGGCGCAGCGTCGAGATCATCGACCCGCGCACGCTGGTGCCGCTCGACGAGCAGCTCATCCTCGACTCGGTGCGCAAGACCGGTCGGTGCGTCGTCGTGTACGAGGCGCCGAAGACCTGCGGCTTCGGCGCGGAAATCGCAGCGATCGTCGCCGAGAAGGCGTGCGAGTACCTCGAAGGCCCGGTGGTCCGCGTCGCCGGCTTCGACACACCGTTCCCCTACACCCTCGAGAACCTCTACATGCCCGACGTGCGGCGCGTGCTCGCCGGCATCGAGCGGACCTTCGTCTGGTAACCGTTGGAGACCCCTGCCATGGCGCTCAAGGAATTCCGTCTGCCCGACATCGGCGAAGGCATCGCCGAGGGCGAGATCGTGAGCTGGAAGGTCAAGCCCGGCCAGAAGGTCGCGGAGGAGGACGAGCTGGTCGAGGTGATGACCGACAAGGCGACGGTGACGATCACGTCGCCGTTCGACGGCACGGTCAAGGAGCTGAAGTACAAGGAGGGCGACATCGTCCCGGTCGAGTCGGTGATCGCGACCTTCGAGGTCGGCGCCGATGCCGGTGGCGCACCTGCGGCGCCGGCTCCGGCCGGCGAGGCGAAGCCCGCGCCCGCCAGGGCGCCGGCCGTCGAGGCCGGGACTCCCGCGCCCGAGGCCAGCGGCGAGGGCGCCGGGGAGGGCGACGCCGACGGCAGCGACGCGAACGGAGCGGCGGTGCGCGCCGCGCCCGCCGCGCGCAAGACGGTCGAGGTCCCGCGTCCTTCCTCCGTGCCCGGCGCCGGCCATGCCGTCGCCGAGCCCGGCAAGGTGCTCGCCGCCCCGGCGACGCGCCGGCGCGCGCGCGAGATGGGCATCGACCTGCACGCGGTCGAGGGCACCGGGCCCCGCGGCCGGGTGACCAACGAGGATCTCGAGCGCCACACGGCGGCCGCGCCGCAGGGCGTCGCCGCGCCCGCGCGCGAGCCGGTCGCGGCACCCGCGCGCCCGGCCGCGACCCCGGCGAAGGCGCCGCCGCGACCGCCGGTGTCGATCCCGGCCGGCGAACGCGAGGAGCGCCGGCCGTTCCGCGGCCTGCGCCGCAAGATCGCCGAGGCGATGACGCGCAGCAAGCACACCGCGGCGCACTTCACCTACGTCGAGGACATCGACGTCACCGAGCTGGTCAAGCTGCGCAAGGAGGCCAAGGCGCTCTACGCCGACGAAGGCGTCAACGTGACCTACCTGCCGTTCATCATGAAGGCGGTGGTCGCGGCGATGCGGCGCTACCCCGAGCTCAACTCGTCGCTCGACGAGGCGAACAACGAGTGGGTCATCAAGCACCACTACAACTTCGGGATCGCCACCGACACCGAGAACGGGCTCGTCGTCCCGGTGGTCAAGGACGTCGACCGCAAGTCGATCGTGGAGCTGGCGCGCGAGGTGCAGGAACTCGCCGAGGCGACCCGTGCCGGCAAGGTGTCGGTCGACCAGCTCCAGGGCGGGACGTTCACGATCACCAACGCCGGCAACATCGGCGGCCTGTTCGCGACGCCGGTGATCAACTTCCCCGAGGTGGCGATCCTCGGCGTGCACAAGATCAAGCAGACGCCGGTGGTGCGCGACGGGCAGATCGTGATCGGCGACGTGATGTACCTGTCGATCAGCATCGACCACCGGCTGGTCGACGGTGCGGTCGGCGCGCGCTGGATGAACGTCGTCAAGGACTGCCTGGAGAACCCCAAGAAGCTGCTGCTCGGCACCCTGTGAGCCGCAGCGAGGCCCGCGCATGAAGTCCGCGCGCAAGAACAGCAAGAAGTCGTCCGCCCGCGCCGCCAAGGCGGGGCGCTCGCCGCGCCGCGCGCCGTCGCCGGCGCCCCGCGGCAAGGCGTCCGCCGCGCCGCGCAAGCTCCCCGGGCCGGAAGCGAACGGGACGGGCGCGGCGATCGCCGGGCCCGAGACCGCGTATTCGATCCTGCGGCCGGACGGCAGCGTGCTCCCCGGGCGCGATCCAGGGCTGCCCGCCGAGAAGCTGCTCGCGCTGTACCGCACGATGGTGCTCGTGCGCGAGTTCGACCGGCGCATGCTGGTCCTGCAGCGCCAGGGCCGCATCGGCTTCTACGGGCCGATCAAGGGCCAGGAGGCAGCGACGGTCGGCTCGGTCGCGGCGGTCGAGCCGCGCGACTGGATCTTCCCCGCGCTGCGCGAAGGCGCCGCCGCGATGATGCGCGGCCTGCCGCTCGCCCAGGTGATCGCTCAGCTGGTCGGCAACTCGCTCGACCGCTGCAAGGGCCGGCAGATGCCCTGCCACTACACGTTCAAGGAGGGCCGCTACGTGTCGATGTCCTCGGTGATCGGCACGCAGATCAGCCACGCCACGGGCGCGGCGATGGCGGCCAGGATCCGCGACGACGACGTGGTGGTGCTCGGCTACATGGGCGACGGCGCGACCAGCAGCAACGACTTCCACGCCGGGATGAACTTCGCCGCGGTGTTCAAGGCGCCGGTGATCATGTTCTGCCAGAACAACCACTGGGCGATCTCGGTGCCGGTGCACCAGCAGCACGCCGCCGAGACGATCGCGCAGAAGGGCAAGGCGTACGGGATGCCGTGCGAGCGCGTCGACGGCAACGACGTGCTCGCGGTGTACCAGGTCACCAAGGCCGCGGCCGACCGTGCGCGCGCCGGCGGCGGACCGACGTTCATCGAGGCGGTCACCTACCGGCGCCTCGGCCACAGCTCGTCCGACGACCCGGACCGCTACCGCGACCCCAAGGAGGCCGAGCTGTGGGAGCAGCGCGACCCGATCGAACGGATGAAGCGCTACCTCGTCGCGCGCAAGCTGTGGCGCGAACGTGACGACGTCGCGCTCGCCGAGGAGATCGGCGAGGAAGTCAACGAGGCGATCCGGGTCGCCGAGGCGGCCGCGCCGGTGCCTCCTTCCAGCCTGATCGAAGACGTGTTCGCCGAGGTGCCGCCCGGCCTCCGCGAGCACTTCGCGCAGGAGTTCCCCGACGGCCCGCCGTCCCCCGCACATCCCCACTCGCACTGACATGACCTACGACGTCCTGGTTCTCGGCGCCGGCCCGGCCGGCTACGTCTGCGCGATCCGCTGTGCCCAGCTCGGGCTGTCGGTCGGCGTGGTCGAACGGGAGTTCGTCGGCGGCGTGTGCCTCAACGTCGGCTGCATCCCGAGCAAGGCGATGATCAGCGCCGGCAAGACCTTCAAGAAGATCAAGGAGGCCGGCCTCATGGGCATCGAGGTCGACCCGAAGGCGGTCAAGCTCGACGTCGGCAAGCTCGTCGCGTGGAAGCAGGGCATCGTCGGCAAGCTCACCGGCGGGGTCAGCGGCCTACTCAAGAATCACAAGATCCCGGTGCACAGCGGCAGCGCGCGGGTCGTCGGCCCGACCAGGGTCGAGGTCACCGGCAGCAAGGGCAAGGAGACCCTGGAGGCGAAGAACATCGTCGTCGCCGTCGGCTCGACGCCGATCGAGATCCCGGGCTTCGCGTTCGACAAGCAGCACGTGTGGTCGTCGACCGAGGCGCTCTCCCCGACCTCGATCCCGAAGCGCATGCTGGTGATCGGCGGCGGCTACATCGGCCTCGAGCTCGGGCTCGTCTACCACAACCTGGGCACCGAGATCCGCGTGGTCGAGTTCATGGACCGCGTGCTGCCCGGCATGGAGGCCGACCTCTCCACCGAGATGGGGCGCTTCCTCAAGAAGAAGAAGATCCCGGTCCACTTCGGCGCCAAGGCGAAGAGCTACACGAAGGGCAAGGACGGGCTGGTCGTCGACGTCGAGATCGGCGGCAAGGTCGAGAAGTTCGAGTGTGACGTGGTCCTGTCGACCGTCGGGCGCCGGCCGAACGGCAAGGGCCTCGGCCTGGAGCAGCTCGGAGTGAAGGTCGACGACAAGGGGTTCATCCAGGTCGACCGGCAGCGGCGCACGGCGGTGCCGAGCATCTGGGCGATCGGCGACGTCGCCGGGCAGCCGATGCTGGCGCACAAGGGCAGCCACGAGGGTCTGGTGTGCGCCGCGGCGATCGCCGGCGACAAGGGCGCGGCCTACGACCCGGCCGCGGTGCCCGCAGTGATCTTCACCGACCCCGAGATCGCGAGCGTCGGCCTGACCGCCGACGAGGCGCGGCAGAAGGGCTTCGATCCGGTCGAGGGTCGCTTCCCGTTCGGCGCGAGCGGGCGCGCGCTCTCGATCAACGAAGCCGAGGGCTGGGTGAAGGTCGTCGCCGACAAGAAGACCGACAAGGTGCTCGGCGTGCACATGATCGGCCCCGAGGTGACCGAGCTGATCGCCGAGGCGACCCTCGCGCTGGAGCTGGGCGCGACCGCCGAGGACCTCGCGATGACGATCCACGCGCACCCGACCCTGCCCGAGGCGATCATGGAGGCGGCCGAGGCGGTGCACGGCATGGCGGTGCACATCTACCAGCCGCCGAAGAAGACCGAGCTCGCGCACCGCTGAGGGCGAGCGGTCGGCGCCACGGGCGAGGATCACCCGGGCGCCGTCAGGCCGGTGCAGGAGCCGACGCGCGCCTGCGCTCCCAGCGCTCCAGCGCCGGGAAGCCGAGCGTCGCGCCGAGCGCGAGCGCGCCGAGGAACCACCACGGCGACAGTCCGGTCAGGCCCGGCAAGGTCACCTTGCCCAGATCGACCGGCGCGAGGATGTTCGCCTTCACCCACGGGTAGGCCTCCGCATAGAGCAGCCCGCCCACGAGCATGCCGAGCAGGCCTACCAGGGCGTGCCGCGAGCCGTCGCCCACCGCGGCCAGCGCGGTGCCCGGGCAGTAGCCGAGGATGACCATGCCGGCACCGAACACGACGCCGCCGAGCACGTTGCCGAGCAAGGTCGCGCTCTTCACGTGCATGCCGACCTCCACGCCGAGCGCCTGCATGCCGTAGATCCCGATCCCACCGACCAGGATCGCGCTGAACATGACCTTCAGGACGGTGAAGTCCTGGAGCAGGAACTGCTTGACGATGACGTCGTAGCGCGTGACGCCGGCGCGCTGCAGCAGGAAGCCGAACGCGAGCCCGGCGAGGACGCCACCGAGCAGGACGTCCCACGGGGCGAACAGGTCAGCCGGCATGACGCACTCCCCGGCGGAAGATGGCGGACGCGGTGAGCAGGCCGGCGCCGAACATCGTCAGCGTGAACACCCACGACGACAGGGCGAGCTGCAGGCCGCCCGAGATCGAGTGACCCGACGTGCAGCCGTCGGCCATCCGTGCACCGAACAGGACGAGCACGCCGCCGAAGAAGGCGCCGGCAAAGCGCACGGTGCGCGACGGTCCGAAGCGCGCCTGCCATAGGGGCGGCACGACCTCCCGGATCCGGTCGCCCGACCAGCGCGCGGCGAGGAACGCGCCGGCCAGCATCGCGGCGACCAACGCGAACTGCCAGTCGATCAGGGGCTTCGGCTGCGCGGCAGTGCCCAACAGTCGGGTCAGGTAGTCGTTCCGGGCGACGTGCTCGGGAGCGAGCGCGTTCTCGGCGGCGCCGGCGGCGCGCACGAACGTCGTCGACGTGCCGAGCGCCTTGCCCATCACGGCGAACGTGATCCAGCTCAGCACGCCGATACCGGCGCCGGCGAGGTAGGGTGACATGCGCCTGCGGCGCGGCGGGGCGGCAGCGACGTGCTGTCCTGCGGAGCCCGGCGGCGCGGCCCACGACGGAAGGGCGGTGGTCTTCGGCATCTGCAACTCCGGGGAAGGACCTGCAGGAAGGAACGCCGGCCAGGAGGCCAAGGAGTCAAAGTCGACGCCGCCGGATCAAGAAAACCGGCCAGGGCGCTCCCATCGCCCGCGCGCGCCCGGTTCACCGCCGATGTCTCCTTCCCGTCCGCGCGCCCTCGCGCGCGGCCGTAAGCCACGTAGTGCCGTCCCACTCCCACAGGTCGGGCGTTTCGGCCCGGCTCGAATCACTGCCGCCGAACAGCACCGTGCGCCCGCGTGCAGCGTCGTGCACCAACGCGTGGCCGGCTCGCGCCGGCGGCGACGAAGCAGGCTGGCGCAAGCTCCAGTTGGTCCCGTCCCACTCCCACGTGTCCCCCAACGGGCCTGCGCCGGAGCCGCTGAACAGGACGACAAGCTGGCGGCCGACGTCGTAGGCCAGCGCCGAAAGCCGTGCCGACGGGCTCGAAGCGGGCTGGAGCAGCGTCCAGTTGCTGCCGTCCCATTCCCAGGTGTCGGCCACGGTCCCTTGTCCGGCAGCAGAACCGCCGAACAGCACGACGCGCTGGCGCGCCGCGTCGTAGGCCATCCCGTGGTACACACGCGCGTTCGGCTGCGCAGCGGGAATGCG
>DATGPD010000196.1:0-7209 GCA_035305285.1 Planctomycetota bacterium | reverse complement strand
TTCCTGATCCGCTCATCGGAGTCCGGCCCTCGGGAACCACAGCGTCGCGCGCCGATGGACGACCCGCGCGGCGCGGCAAGGGCCCGCGCCCGCGGCACGGCGCCCGACCGCCGGCGTCAGCGGATGGTCGTACCCTTGCCGCCGTCCTTGCCGTTCCGCCGTTCGAGCTTGCCGCTGCCCCGACGCTCCTCCTCGGCTGCGGGCTTCTTCGCCTCGAGCGTGCGCTCGGCGCCCCGGCGGTTGACCTTGACCTTCACCGATCCGCCGGCCTCGACCTCCGCCAGCGCCGCGCGCACGTCGTCGGTGCCGTACACCTGCTTGTCATTGATCTGCAGGACGATGTCGCCGGTCTCGATGCCGAGGAGTTCGGCGAGCGAGCCCGGGGTCACTTCGCGCACCGCGAGGCCGTGGCCCTCGGCGAGCCCGAGGAACTCGCGCACGCCCTCGGGCACGTCCTCGACCAGGACGCCGAGCCGCTGCCCCGGCGGCGGCAGCTCGCCCTGCGGCACGGGTTCCGGGATGCCGGGGAGGGACGGCATGGCGCGGAATCCCCGCGGTCCGAAGCGGAACACCGAGACACCGCCGTCGCGCAGGTAGCGGCGCGCGACCTCGGGGTACTTCTCGCGGAACGACTCGAGGTCCGGGGCCTCGTAGACCCTGGTCTCGGACTTCCCGTCGGCGTCCTTCTCGGTGATCTCGACGCGGACGCCGTTCTCGTCGACGCGCATGCTGAACGCCTGGCCGGCGCCCGGCATCGCCCCGCTCCGGAGCTCTTCCATCTGCTCCTGGAGCCCCTTGAAGAAGTCGTCGTGGAAGAACCGTGCGCGCGGGATGTCGATCCCGAAGTCGCGCTCGAGCTGTTCGAAGACGTCGCCGAACAGGCGTTCGAGGTCGGGCTCCTGACCGAACCGCAGGCGCCGCCACGGTCCGGGCGCCACGTCGCGCGCACCGTCGTCACTTTGGCGGCGCTGCAGCCGGCCGGCGTCGCCGCTCTCGATCTGCTTCACCAGGCGCTCCGCGCGCCACCGCACCTCTTCGTCGGAGTGCTCCTTGGCCGCCTTGCGCAGGTCCTCGAGCGCCTCCTTGCCGCGCGCGCGCAGGGCGGCTTCCGCGGCTCGGCGCTTCTGGAACGCACGGTCGCCCAGTTGCTCGATCAGCTCCGGCACGGAGACCTTGTCGGCCTCCGCCGCGGGAGACGGCTTGGTGTCCTGTGCCGGGACGGGCGCGCCGAAGGCGACCAGCGCGGCGGCGAGACCCAGCGATGCGATCAGATTCGTGTTCATGGCCACAACCTCGGGAAGAGGATCTGCAACGAACGAGCCGCACGCGCGGCTCCCGGGCCCCGCATCAGCGTCCGGTGCCCGGCTCGAAAGGATCGCGCGACAGGAGCTGTCCGCGCAGGCCCTGCCGGCTGGGCGTGTAGCTCACCGGGACGATCCAGTGCGGCGCGGCCGCGGGCGCGGTTGCCGCGGCGGGGCGCGCCGGCATCTGGAGGAGCGCCGCCCCCGGCCGTCCGGGCCGGCTCGCGACCCACAACCCCGCGGCGGCGGCGAGCACGCACGCCGCGGCCGACAGCCGGCCCCACGGCACGGCGCGGCGCCGCACGCGCGGCGGCGGGAGCGTGGCGACTGCGCGCATCGTGTCCCGCCCGAGGGCAGCGAAGAACTCCGGCCCCGGGTCGGTGCGTGCGGCGACGCCGCGCAGCGCGGCGCGCGCCGCGGTGAACGCGGCGAACCCCCCGCGGCACGCTGGGCAGGCGCGGAGGTGGCGCCACACCGCCGGATCGACCGAGTCGTCGTCCGGCAGGAGCGCGAGCCGGCGCCCCACCGCGCGGCAGCCGAGGCGTTCGCGCTTCAGTTCCATCCGCGCGTCCTTCGCTCCCACAGTGCGCGGAACAGCGTGCGCCCGCGGTGCAGACGCCAGCGGACGGTCGCGTGGGTCACGGACAGCACCGGCGCGATCTCGCGGCAGCTCAGGCCGTGGATGTCGCGCAGTACGAGCACCGCGCGGAACTTCGCATCCAGTTGCTCGAGCACCGACCACACCATCGCCGAGCGCTCGTCGTGCTCGCCCGGTTGGTCGTCTTGCGGACTCGGCAGCCCGTGCACCACGTCGTCGAGACGGGCGGTGCGCGCCGCGCCGAGCTTGCGCAGGCGGTCGATCGCGAGGTTGGTGACGATGCGATAGAACCAGGTGTAGAAGTTGCGGGCGAAGTCGAACGAGCCGAGCGAGCGGTAGAGGCGGAGGAAAGCCTCCTGCGCGACATCGCGCGCCTCTTCGAGGTCGCCGATCACGTGGTACGCGACGAAGAACGCGCGGCGCTGGTAGCGCTCGACCAGCCCGGCGAACGCGTCCACGTCGCCGGCGAGGCTGCGCCGCACCAGTTCGGCGTCGGCGCGCGCCTGGACGGCAGGGTCGTCGGCCCCGGAGTCGGGCAGCGGGGCGCGGGGTGCGAGTGCGGAGGACAGCAAGCGGGAAGACGACGAGTTGCCGGAGCGCGCCATGGGCCGATGCGCCTCGGTGGCCGTCAGGCCGGGGTTCCTGTCGCGTCTACGTGGCTCGGCGGTTCGCGGTGAGCTCGTTACGCCGAAGATCACCGCCGGCGCCCGGCCGGCTCAGAGTCCGAGCGGCGTCCCCATGCGCCGGAACTTGTCGTGCCGGGCGCGGATCAGCTCGTCGACCGGGATCGCGACCAGCTCGTCCAGCCAGGTCAGGAGCTGGGCCTGGACCGCGGCCACGGTCGCCTGCGGGTCGCGGTGCGCACCACCGAGCGGCTCCTTGATGATCGCGTCGATGAGCCCGAGGCGCATGAGGTCGCGGCTCGTCAGCTTCAGCGCGTCGGCGGCCTCGGGCGTCTTCTCGCCGCTCTTCCACAGGATCGCGGCGCAGCCCTCCGGCGAGATCACCGAGTAGTAGGCGTGCTCCAGCATCGCCACCCGGTCGCCCACCCCGATGCCGAGCGCGCCACCCGAGCCCCCCTCGCCGATCACGATGACGATGATCGGGACCCGCAGGGAGAACATCTCCTTGATGTTGCGCGCGATCGCTGCGGCCTGACCGCGCTCCTCCGCGCCGATCCCGGGGTAAGCCCCCGGCGTGTTGATGAACGTGACGATCGGCAGGCGGAGCTTCTCGGCGAGCCGCATCTTCTGCAGCGCCTTGCGGTAACCCTCCGGATGCGCGCAGCCGAAGTTGCAGGCGAGACGCTCCTTGACCGTCTTGCCCTTGCGGTGGCCGATGAGCATGAAGTTCTTGCCGCGCATCGACGCGAGGCCGCACACGATCGCGCGGTCCTCGCCGAACACCCGGTCGCCGTGCAGCTCGACGAAGTCGTCGAGCATCAACTGGATGTAGTCGGAGGTCAGCGGACGATCGCCGTGGCGGGCGACGTTGACCCGCTCCCACGCCGACAGCTGGTCGTAGACCTCCGCGGTCTGCCGCCGCAGGCGCTCCTCCAGGGCGACCACCTCGCCGTGGACGTCGAGGTGCGTCGTGAGGGCGAGGCCCTTCAGCTCCTGGATCTTCTGCTCCATCTCCAGGAGGGGACGCTCGAAGGCGAGGCCGTCGGCCAGGCCCGGAGACTTCGCGTTGGATTCGGCCACGGGTATTCGGAGGCAGAGGAGTCGTGCACCGTACGGATCGTGCCGGCCGCGGCAAGCGGCCAGGCCGCGCGGCCGTCCGCCCGAGCGCCGAGCCGCCGCCCGTGAGGGCGGTCGGGGCCCTGCGCGCGTCGGTGAAATTCTCGGTTGGCGCGGTGCACCGTGACCCGTAAAGGGGGTGCGCAACTGCACGCCGTGCGGGATGTCCGGGCCGGGCGTCGCAGCCAGGTCCCCCATGCAAGCCAAGCTGCTCGCCGAGTTCTGCCGTCGTTTCGAAAGCGTCGTGCGCCCGCTGTTGCAGCCGCTCGCGAACGCGATCGACGCGGTGGAGAAGGCGCCCGACCGCGACGCCGCCGGCCTCCTCGCGCCGCTGCGCGAGGTGCAGCACCACCTCGGCGCGCTGCTCGACAAGGTCGCCGAGCAGCAGGCCTACGTGCTGATCTTCGGTCCGCTCAAGAGCGGCAAGTCGACGCTGATGAACGCGCTCGCCGCCGCCTACGTCAGCGAGGTCAGCTGCCTGCCCGCCTACCCGTGCCTGGTGTTCGTCGGCAACGGCGAGCGCCGCCGCTACCAGCTCACCCGCTTCGACGGCACGAGCGAGACGTTCGACGACGGCGAGGCGATCGCCGCGCGGATCGGCGAAGCGCACCTGCGCCTCGCCGAGCACCTGCGCGCGGCCGAGGCCGAGGGTCGGCCGTTCGATCCGGCGACGCACTTCCCGCAAGCCATCCGGCGCATCGACGTCCGATTGCCGGCGCAGGCCCTCGCGCAGTCCGGCGCGGTGCTCGTCGACACGCCCGGCCTCTACAGCCGGATGCGGTTCGGCTACAGCCAGATGACCCGCGACTTCCGCAACGCGGCGGCGTGCGCGGTCTTCGTGGTCAAGAGCGACAACCTGTTCCTCGAGCAGGTGTTCGAGGAGTTCCAGGAGTTGCTCGACCTGTTCAGCCGCATCTTCCTGATCGTCAACGTCGACTCGACCAAGCGCGACCTGCGTCCCGACGGCGAGCTGGCTCCGAGCCTGGAACAGACCCGCCCCGAGCAGATCGTCGCCGCCTTCGAGCAGCTCGCGATGACCGCGGCGCTCAAGCGCGCGCACGAGCAGGGCCGGCTGCGCATCTATCCGATCGACCTCATGCGCGCGGCGAGCGCGCGGGTCAAGGGTGAGGCGCGCGCGGCGATGCCGGACGACTTCCGCACGTTCGTCGCCGACCTCGCCGAGTTCCTCGCCAGTCCCGACTACCTCGCGGCGTTCCTCGGCGACAGCCTGCGCCGCGCGCACACCCTGCTGCACGCCCTCGAGCGGATCGGCGCGCACGACACCATCACCGATCTCGAGGCGCGCGCCGCGCAGCTCGAGCGCGAGCGCAACACGACGCAGGCGCTGCTCGCCGCCGCCGACCGGGTGCTCGCCTGGCAGGCGGACAAGGCGTTCACCTGCTTCGAGCAGCGCGTGCGCGCCGACGTCGGCAACCGCGCGCACGAGATCGGGGTGAAGACCGTGCGCCTGATGGAGGCCGGCCTCGACCAGTGGTTCCTGTCCGGCGCCAGCGTGCAGGCCCTGTTGGAGAACGAGTGGCGCCCGCCGCTCAAGCTGTTCCGCGACCAGATCGAGGCCGAGGCGAAGGAGTCGCTCGAACGTTCGCTGCAGGAGCGCGACGGCGGCGTCGACGAAGGCCAGGCGCCGCTCGCCGACCTGCGCGCGGTCGGCGCCGACCTCGCCGCAGTGCGCCGGCGCGCCGCAGAGGCGGTGCTCGCCACGCCCCTGCCCGACGTGCCGCGCATCCGGATCGACCTCGCGGCAATCCCGGTGAAGCGCAGCGCGACCGACTGGATGCTGTTGCGCTCGCTCGACAAGGTGCGCGCAGGCCTGTTCGGCGAGGACGGCGGCCTGGACCAGAAGATCGCCGCGAAGGTGAAGGCGGCGCGCCTGGGCGATGCCGGCAAGCGCTACCTGCGCGACCACCTGCAGGCCGTGCACGACGCGTTCTGCCGCGAGGCGGCCGCACAGGTCGTCGAGCGCGTGGGCCGCGCGATCGCGACCCGCACCGCGCAGGAGCTGCGCGAGATCGCCTCCGCGCGCAAGCGCGACGCCGAGGCCAGGCTGCGCGACCTCGAGCGGCAGTGGAACCTGTGCACGCAGGTGCTGAGCCCCCTGCGCAAGCTCGCCGCGGCGGTGCGCGATGCGCAGGCGGCAGTGCTGGCGCTCGCGCGCGACCACGGCGTGCAGGAGCTGACCGTCCTCGACGACGGCCCCGTCCTGCCGCGCGCGACGAGCGCACCCGAGCTGCACGTGCCCTCGCGGGCGCGCCTGCGGCGGCGCTGACCGGCGCGGCGGCGGCATGAGCCCGCCGCACGCACCTTCCGATCCGGCGGGTTGCGTGGCTCCGCCCGGCGTAGCGCGCGGTTCCCGGTTCGCCTCGGCAAAGATCGCGCTCACCGGACGCGCGCCGCGGCTCGTATGGGCGACGATGCGCACCCCCTCCCCCGTCCCGACGCGCCGCGAGTTCCTGCAGGCGACTGCCGGCGCCGGCGCCACCCTCTTCGGCCTCACCTTGCCCGCCCAGATGCTCCGCGGTCCACGCGTGGAGCCCCTCAAGATCCTGGTCCTCGGCGGCACCGGCTTCCTCGGTCCGGCGGTCGTGCGCCCGGCGCTCGCCCGCGGCCACACCCTGACGCTGTTCAACCGCGGCCGGTCGCGCAAGCAGCTCTTCCCCGAGGTCGAGCGCATCCTCGGCGATCAGGACCCCGCGGTCGGCGAGGGCCTGAAGAACCTGGAGGCGGCGGTCCGTTCCGGGCGCCGGTGGGACGCGGTGATCGACGACATCGCGTACTACCCGGCGGTCCTGCAGCCACGCCTCGACCTGCTGCAGAAGGCCACCGACCACTACGTGATCGTCTCCAGCATCTCCGCCTACGCCTCGACCGCCGAACCCGATCAGGACGAGGACGCGCCGCTCGCCGAGGTGGACGACGAGGAGCGGCGCACGATGGGGCGGAACTACGAGTTCTACGGCGGCTTGAAGGTCGCTTGCGAGCGCCGGGTCGCCAGGGCGTTCCCCGAGCGGACGACGATCGTGCGCCCGGGCTACATCGTCGGCCCCGAGGACCCGACCGACCGGTTCACGTACTGGCCGGTGCGCTTCGCGCGCGGCGGCGAGATGCTCTGGCCCGGGACGCCGGATGACAAGGTGCAGATCATCGACGTCCGCGACCTCGGCGAGTGGATCGTCCACCTCGTCGAGCAGCGGACCCTGGGCACCTTCAACGCGTGCGGACCGGCCGAGCCGTGGACGATGGGCGGCCTGCTCGCCGCCTGCCGGTCTCTGAAGGAGGTCGACACCGAACCGGTCTGGGTGCCGACCGACTTCCTCGCCGAGCACCGCGAGTCTGGCGAGGGCGCGCTCCCCATCTGGGCACCGCCGACCGGCGCGACCGCGGGCTTCCACCGGTTCAGCAACGCGCGCGCGAAGGCCGCCGGCTTGAAGTTCCGTCCTCCAGAGGAGACGACCAGGGACACCTTCGCCTGGTTCGACGCGCTGCCGGCGGAGCGCACGCCCACCTCGCGCGACAACGTCCTGCGCGCCGGCCCCAAGCCCGAGCAGGAGGC
>DATGPD010000195.1:0-2400 GCA_035305285.1 Planctomycetota bacterium | reverse complement strand
GCGGGAGGTGCGCACGTTCGACGAGGCGGCGATCCGAGGCATCATCGACGACGCGCTCGCCGCCGGCCACGAGAGCCTGGACGAGGTCCGCAGCAAGCGCCTGCTCGCCGCCTGCGGCATTCCCGTTCCACGCACGGAGGTTGCCCGCACCGTGGAGGAAGCGACGAAGCTCGCCGACCGCATCGGCTATCCGGTCGCGCTCAAGGTGGTTTCGCGCGACATCGTGCACAAGAGCGACGTCTCCGGCGTGCGGCTCGACATCCGCGACCGGCACGAGCTGCGCGGAGCCGCGAGCGCCATGCAGCAGCGCCTGCGGGCCGCCGCCCCGCAGGTCCGGCTCGAGGGCTTCGCCGTGCAGCCGATGATCCGCCGCGGCCACGCGCTGGAGCTGCTGGTCGGGGTGAGCCGGGACCCGGCATTCGGACCGGTGATCACCTTCGGCGCCGGCGGCGTCGCGGTGGAGGCCACCGCGGACGCCGCTACCGCCTTGCCGCCGCTCAACCCGCTGCTCGCGCGCGACCTCATCGCCCGCACGCGCATCGCCCGTCTCGCGGCCGGCTACCGCCACGTACCCGCGGTGGCGGTCGCCGCCATCGAGGACGTCCTGGTCGCGGTCTCGTCGCTGGTCTGCCGCTTTCCCGAGATCGCCGGCATGGACGTCAATCCGCTGCTGGCCGATCCCGAGGGCGTGATCGCGCTCGACGCCCGCATCGTCCTCGACCGCGACTCGCCGCCGCTCGATGCGCGCTACTCCCATCTCGCGATCCACCCGTATCCGGCGGAGCTGGAGCGCACACTCACGCTGCGCAAGTCGCGCGATCGCGTTCTGGTGCGGCCGATCCGCCCGGACGACGCGGCCATGGAGCTCGCGTTCTTCGAGGGACTGTCGCAGAGCGCCCGCCGCTGGCGCTTCCTGCATCCGATCAAGACCCTGAGCGCGGAGATGGTGGCACGCTTCACGCAGGTCGACTACGACCGGGACATGGCGCTGGTGGCGATACCGCTCGCGCGGGACGGCGCGCAGGAGGAGCGCATCGTCGGGGTGGCGCGCTACGTGCGCGAGATGAACGAGTCGCGCTGCGAGTTCGCCCTGGTGGTGAGCGACGACTGGCAGGGGCGGGGCCTGGCCGGCGCGCTGCTCGGACAGCTGGTGGAGCACGCCCGCGCGGTCGGCCTCGCGGTGATGGCCGGCTATGTCGACGCGCAGAACCTGCGGATGCTCAACTTCGTGCGCCGCATGGGCTTCGAGATCTCGGACTCGCGGGAGGATCCCTCGATGAAGGTCGCCACCATGGCGCTGCAGCCGCGCGGAAAGCCGGCATGAAGACGCTCGTCGTCATAGGCACGGGCGGCACGATCGCCGGCGCCGCCGAGGACCCGACGCAGACGCTCGGCTATCGCGCGGGCGCGGTGCCGGTCGCCCGGCTGCTGGAGGGTATCCCTGGCCTCGAGCGCGTCGCCGCGCTGCGCACGCGCCAGCCGCTGTCGATCGGCAGCGAGCACATGCGTGCGAGCCACTGGCACGCCATCTGGCGCGAGGTGCGCGACGCGGTGGCGGACCCCGCGATCGACGGCGTGGTCGTTGCCCATGGCACCGACACGCTGGAGGAGACCGCCTTCTTCCTGGACCTGGTCACCCCACGCGGCAAGCCGGTGGTGCTGACCGGCGCCATGCGGCCGGCCACCGCCGCGGGCGCCGACGGCCCGGCCAATCTGCTTGCCGCCTGCGCGTTCGCGGCGGACGACGCCGCCTACGGTCGTGGCGTGCTGGTCGCGCTCAACGACGTCGCGCTGGCCGCCGCGCATGCGGCCAAGACGCACACCTTGCGCACCGACGCATTCGTCGCGCGCGACGCCGCACCGCTTGGCGACTTCATCTCCGGCGCGGTGCGGTGGCGCGCGGCCGCAACCCGCGCCGGGGAGGTCGCAAGTCCTCGGCGCAACCGCTTCACCGCGCTCGAGCCGACCGGCGCGCTGCCGCGGGTGGCGCTCGTCTGGCAGCACGTCGACTGCGACGAGGCGGTGGTGGCCTGGCACCTGTCGCGCGGCGCCCGCGGGATCGTGATCGCGGGCACCGGCAACGGCACGATGCCCGACGCCATGCGCGCGGCGCTTGCCGCGGCGAGTCGCGGCGGCTGCCTGGTCGTGCGCGCGAGCCGCGTCCCGCAGGGCCCGGTGATCCGCAACGCGCAGGCCGAACCTGCCGACCGCGACGACGCCCTCGGCTTCATCGCCGCGGGTGGCGTCGCGCCGCTCAAGGCCCGCCTGCTGCTGCAGTGCTGCCTGCTGGCCGGGATGGATGTCGCCGCGGCACAGGCCGAGTTCGACGCGATCGGCTGAGAGGGCTCAGCGACCGGCAGACCGCGCGCGGGTCTCCAGGCTCGCCACGCGCTCCGCGAG
>DATGPD010000194.1:0-4342 GCA_035305285.1 Planctomycetota bacterium | reverse complement strand
CGCGCACGCCGCCGATGCCGAGCACCTCGCCGACCAGGGTCACCTCGCCGGTCAGCGCGAGGTCGCCGGGGAAGCGCCTACCCGTGGCCAGCGACACGATCGCGCACACGACCGCGATGCCCGCCGACGGGCCGTCCTTTGGGATCGCGCCGGCCGGGAAGTGCACGTGTACGTCGCGGTTGGTGAACCAGTCGGGCGCGATGCCGAGCTTCTCGGCGCGCACGCGCACGCAACTCAGCGCAATGCGCACCGACTCGGACATCACGTCGCCCAGGCTGCCGGTCAGCTGCAGGCCGCCCTTGCCCGGCGTCGCCGCAGCCTCGATGTACAGCACGTCGCCGCCGTGCGGCGTCCACGCCAGGCCCTGCACGACCCCGGGGACGCGCACGCGCCGCCGCTCGCTGTCGAGGTAGCGCGGCGGGCCGAGCGCCTTCTCCAGCTCGACGAGGCTCAGCTTGCCCGGCGGCTTCTTGCGGCTCGCGACCGCGAACGCCGCCTTCCGGCACACGCGCTGGATGCTCTTCTCCAGGCCGCGCACGCCGGCCTCGCGCGTGTAGAGCTGGATCATCTGACGCAGCGTGGTGCGCCCGAACGACAGCTGCTTGCGCGTCAGCCCGTGCCGTTCGAGCTGCTTGGGCACGAGGTGGCGCAGGGCGATCTCGATCTTCTCGGAGGTGATGTAGCCGGAGATCTCGATCACCTCCATGCGGTCACGCAACGGCTGCGGGATCTGCGGCAGGGCGTTCGCCGTCGCCAGGAACATCACGCGCGACAGGTCGAACGGCACGTCGAGGTAGTGGTCGAGGAACGTGCTGTTCTGCTCCGGATCGAGGACCTCGAGCAACGCCGACGACGGATCGCCGCGGAAGTCCTGCCCGAGCTTGTCGACCTCGTCGAGCATCAGCACCGGGTTGTTCGACCCGCACGCCTTCAAGCCCTGCAGGATGCGGCCCGGCATCGCGCCCACGTAGGTGCGGCGGTGGCCCTTGATCTCGGCCTCGTCGCGCATCCCGCCCAGGCTGAAGCGCCAGAACTGCCGGCCCATCGCGCGCGCGATGCTGCGCCCCAGGCTGGTCTTGCCCACGCCGGGCGGACCGGCGAAGCACAGGATCGAACCCTGGTGCGCCGGCTTCAGCTTGCGCACCGCGAGGAACTCGAGGATCCGCTGCTTGACCTCTTCCAGGCCGTAGTGGTCCTCGTCGAGCACGCGCGCCGCGTACTGCAGGTCGCGGCGGTCGGCGGTCGACACGCTCCACGGCAGGCCGGTCAACCAGTCGAGGTAGTTGCGGATGACGCCGTACTCCGCCGACTCGGGCGGCGTCGTGCGCAGGCGGTTCAGCTCCTCCTCGCCGCGCTTGCGCGCGGCGTCGGGCAGGCCGGCGGAGCGCAGCGCCTCCTCCAGCCGGTTGATCTCCGCCTGGCGCGCGTCCTGCTCCTCGCCCAGCTCGCGCCGGATGATCTTGATCTGCTCGCGCAGGAAGTAGTCCTTCTGCGCCTTCTCCGTCTTGGCGCGGATCTCGGCCTGGATCTTCTGACCCAGTTCCGCCAGCTCCAGGTCCTCGGTCGTGCGCGCGACCGCCAGCTCCAGGCGCTGCTCGACGTCGATCGCCTCGAGCAGCTGCTGGCGCGCGGCGACGTCCTTGACGAAGTAGCTGCCGGTGACGTCGGCGAGCTGCTCGGGCCGGTCGATGTTGATCACCGCCGTGCCCAGTTCCTCGGGGAACGAGCCGATCTCGATCAGCCGGCGCAGGTTGGTCTGCAGCACCCGGAACAGCGCCTGGGCGCGCTTGCTCTTCGCCGGGATGTCGAGCAGGACCTCGACCCGGGCGAGCAGGAACGGCTTGCTGCGCACGAACCGCTCGACCCGCGCGCGGCGCAGCGCCTGCACCCACACCGTGCCGTTGCCGTCCGGCAGGCGCAGGATGCGGACGATCTTGGCGATGACCCCGACCGGGTAGAAGTGGCGCGCCTCGGTCGCCTCCAGGTCGGGATCGCGCTGGGTGAGGAGCAGCAGGTGACCGTTCTGCGCCTCGGCCTTGGTCGCGACCTCGCGGGCGTGCGGTGTGTCGAGCAGCACCGGCATCGCGAGGTTGGGGAACGCGACCGCGCGGCGCAGCGCGAGCACGAACAAGGTCGTCGGCAGCGACTCCTGCACGACGAGCTTGGGCCCGTCGCTCGCGAGTCCCTCGACCGTCACCGCGGGTACTGCTTCCTGCGCCGCGGTCGTGCCGTCGCCGTCCGTCTCGGGCACCTTGCCCGAGCCGCCTTCGTCGTCCGGTTCGTTCTGCATGATCTCGTCGCGCAGCGGGGATGCCGCGCGCGCAACATCGTCCCGCGCCGGGTCGGAATCCAGCGCCAGCGGCAGGCTCCTCCGCCGGTGCGGCCCGCGCGGAGCCCGGCGCTGCCGAATCCGCGCGCGGGCGCCTAGGTGCCCTGCTCCCAGCCGCGGCAGCGTTCGACCGCGCGCCGCCAGCGCTGCCAGGTCGCCTCGCCCGCGAGCGCGGGGTCCGGCGCGAACCGGCGCGCGACGCGCGTCGCCGCACCGAGTGCCGCGGGGTCGCCGCCCCGGTCGCCGAGCATCGCGATGCGCAGCGCGCCCCGCGCGGTCGTCTCCAGGTCGTCGGGGCGCAGCACCTCGACGCCGGACAACGCCGCCTGCAGTTCGAGCAGCAGGTCGTTGCCGCACGCGCCGCCGTCGACCCGCAGGGCGGAGAGCCGCCGCCCGGTGGCGCGCTCCAGCGCGAGCTGCACCTCGCGGACCTGCAGGGCGATCGCTTCCAGGGTCGCGCGCGCGATGTGGCCGCGGGTGGTGCCGCGCACCAGCCCGATCAGCATCCCGCGCGCGGTCGGGTCCCAGTCCGGCGTGCCGAGGCCGGCGAACGCGGGCACGAACACGACGCCGCCGCTGTCCGCCACCGAGCGGGCGAGTGCCTCGACGTCGGCGGAGCGCGCGATGATCCCGAGACCGTCGCGCAGCCACTGCACCGCGGCGCCCGCGACCAGCACGCTGCCCTCCAGCGCATAGGTCGTGGCGCCGCCGATCCGCCAGGCGACGGTCGCGAGCAGCCCCTCGCGCGCCTCGGGCACGTCGGTGCCGGCGTTGCACACGACGAACGCGCCCGTGCCGTAGGTGCACTTCGTGTCGCCGGGCTGCACCCCGCCGTGGCCGAACAGTGCCGCCTGCTGGTCGCCCAGCACGCCGCGGATCGGGAACGCCGCGCCGCAGAGCGCGGGATCGCAGGCGCCGAAGTCGCCGGCCGACGGCAGGACCTCGGCGAGCATCGCGCGCGGCACGCGGAACAGCGCGCACAGCTCGTCCGACCACGCGCCGGTGCGCAGGTCGAACAGGGAGGTGCGGCTCGCGTTGCTCGGCTCGGTCACGAAGCGCGCGCCGCCGGTGAGCCGGTGCACGAGCCACGTGTCGATCGTGGCGGCGCACAGCTCGCCGTGCTCGGCGCGGACGCGCGCGCCGGGCACGCGGTCGAGGATCCACGCGATCTTCGCAGCCGAGAAGTACGGATCGAGCGGCAGGCCGGTGCTGCGCCGCACCGCGTCGGCGTGTGCCCGCATGCCCGCGAGCTGGCCCGCGGTGCGCCGGTCCTGCCAGACGATCGCGCGCCAGATCGGCTTGCCGGTCGCGCGCTCGAACACGACGACCGTCTCGCGCTGGTTGGTGATGCCGAGCGCGCGCACTCCCGGGCGGCCGGCGCGTTGCCACGCCTCGCGCAGCACGGCGGTCGCGGCGGTCGCGATCTCCTCCGCGTCGTGTTCGACCTGCCCGGGCTCAGGGTAGTGCTGCTCCAGCTCCTGCTGCGCCTGCGCGAGCACGCGCCCGGCGCCGTCGTACACCACCGCGCGGGTCGAGGTCGTTCCCTGGTCGAGGGCGAGGTAGGCGTCGGCCATCCCGGCGTTGTAGCGGGCGGGCGCGCGCCGTTCCCGCGCGGTGCGTCCGGGTCACGCGCGCGGCGAAGAAATGCGGCGGCCGGTCATGCCTGCCCCATTGATGACCGGCCGCCGCGGAACGAAAGCGAGAGAGCGAGAAAAGTCCGGGGGCTACCGCCTGCCTGCCCCATCGAGGCAGCAGCCCCCGGCGAGAAACGGAAAACGGGCACCGTCGCCGTGCCTGCCTGCCCCATTGAGACACGGCGACGGCCCCTTCACGAAACCGATGGTCAGAGAGCGCCGGCTCATGACTGCGACAGCAGCTCCAGCCGGACGTGGTCGGGGAACACGCGGATGCATCCCGCGTGGCGCGCGAACGCGCCGCCCTGCGCGGGCGGCTCGGCGAGCAGCGCGTCGAGATCGAAGACGACGAGGGCGACGACCGGACGCTGTCCGCCGG
>DATGPD010000193.1:0-3086 GCA_035305285.1 Planctomycetota bacterium | reverse complement strand
GGCGTGACCGGCTTCGGCGCGGGCTGCGCCGGCGCGTACGGCAACGTGCCCGTGCTCGGCTGCCGTCAGTCGCCCGCGCTCGGCAACGCGAACTTCGCGTTCGAGCTGCACGGCGCCGCGCCGCAGCGCGCGACCGGGGCCATGCTCGGCGTGCAAGGCCACACCCCGGGCATCGACCTCGCACCCTTCGGCGTGCCCGGCTGCGCCCTGCACCTCGACCCGCTGATCACGTTGTTCGGCACGACGAGCGCGGGCGACGCGAGCCGCGGTGAAGGCACCGCGACCTTCCCGCTGCCCGTGCCCGCCGACCCGAACCTGCTCGGCGCGACGCTCTACTGCCAGGCGTTCGTCGACGATCCGGGCAGCGGCCGGCCGGCGGCGCTCACGCTGACCAACGCGCTGCGCGTCACCGTACGCTGACCCCGGAGAAGGCTTCGCGCTCCGCGCGGGCCGGCGCGCTGCCCGGCATCGGACCGGAAAGGGAGCCGCGCCATGTGCGCGCCCGTGCACTGCGCCGTGCGCACCCCGAACACGTCCCCTCGCAGAGCAGACGTCCGTCTCTGCGTGCAAGGGTTGCACGCGCCGTCCCGGACCCGGCCCTCGCGCCGTCGCTACGATGCCCGGGCTGCCCTCACTCGGAGTCTGCGAATGCGTCCTCTCCATGCGCTCTCCCTCTCGGCGGTGATCGCCGCCCTCCCGGGCCAGATCTCCGTCCAGTCGGTCCAGCCGACCGGTCACCGCACCGACGTGCCGGTCGGTGCCCCCATCGCCATCACCTTCGCGGAGCCGGTGTCGCGCGCGTCGGTCCACGCGCGCAGCCTGCGCGTGTTCGGCCGCTGGAGCGGGGTCGCGACCGGCACGATCTCGTTCGCCGACGGCGACCGGACCGTCGTGTTCACGCCATCGCGGCCGTTCTTCTGCGGCGAGACGGTGACGGTGTACCTCTCCCAGGCGGTGACCGCCGCGTCCGGCAACCGGCTCACCGGCGGCTACACGTGGTCGTTCTGGACCGCGCCGGCGCGCGGCTCGCGCAACCTCGTGCTCGAGCGGACGATCCCGGTCCGCCGCACCGGCGAAGGCGGCATCCGCGTGTACGGCGCATACGCCGGTGACCTGGACCGCGACGGCGCGCCCGACCTCAGCGTGCCGTGCGAGGACAGCAACGACCTGCGCGTGCTCGGCAACGACGGCTGCGGCAACTACACGAGTCCCGTGCCCTTCGGGCTGCCGAGCAACGCGCGGCCGAGCACGAACGAAGGTCACGACTTCGACGGCGACGGGTTCATCGACCTCGCGGTCGGCAACATCCTCTCCGGCACGATCTCGGTGTTCCTCGGCGACGGCACCGGCGGCTACCGCGCGCCGCAGCACTACCCGAGCGGCGCGCAGACGCGCGGGATCGCCGTGCTCGACGCCGACGGCGACGGCGACATCGATCTGGTCGCCGCCAACCGCAGCGGGAACAACCTGACCTACTTCGCCAACCGCGGCGACGGCACGTTCGACGCCCCGGTGGCGTTCGACGGCGGCGGCAGCGGCGAGACCGCGATCGCCGCGGCCGACGCGAACGGCGACGGCATCGCCGACCTGTTCGTCGGCTGCTTCAACTCCGGCACGGTCACCCTCCTGCTCGGCGACGGCGCCGGCGGATTCACGCTGTCGAGCAGCGTTCCGGTGACCGGGAACCCCTGGATGATCGCGATCGGCGACGTCGACCGTGACGGCGCGGTCGACGCGGTGGTGTGCACGTCGAGCCAGCCGCGCGTCGCCCTGGTGCGCGGCGACGGCACCGGCGGGCTCCTGCCCGCAGTCGACTATCCGACCGGCGCGTTCCCGATCGCGGTCGACCTCGGCGACATCGACGGCGACGGCGCGCTCGACTTCGTCGCGTCGAACTTCCAGGGCACGACCTTCGACGTGTACTGGAACGACGGCAACGGCGGATTCGGCGGGCGCCTCACGCTGAACGCGCCGCGCGCCGGCTCGTGCGCGCTGGTCGTCGACGACGACCGCGACGGCGACCTCGATGTGCTCGGGATCGACGAGCTGGCCGACGTCATCCTGCTGTTCCGCCAGACCGAGACCTGGCCGGCCGGCGTCGAGCGTGGCGCGTGCACCGCGCGGCTGCGCCTCGACCAGCGCGCGCGCGCCGCCGGCTTCGGCGCGGTGCCGCCGCATCCGGTCACGGCGGGCGCGACGCTGTTCGTCGGGGTTTCGGGCCCGGCGGCGCAGCCGTTCGGGTTGTTCGCCGGCGTCGCCCTCACGCCCGGACCCGCGCTGCCGTTCGGCATCGTCAACCTCGCGCCGGCGCCGGTCGTCGTGCTGCCGGGCGGTGCGACCGACGCGGCCGGCGAGGCGCTCGTCGCGCTTCCGATGCCGGGCGGCGTGCCGGGTGCCGCGCTCGCGTTCCAGGCCGCGGTACTCGATCCCGCGCACCCGGCGGCATTGCACACTTCGAACCCCGAAGTCGCTGCGCTGCAGTAGCACCGCGCGCGGGCAAGGGAAAAAGAGAACGCGGCGCGAGCCGCGTCGCTACCTTCCCGGCCCATGGACTACGCGTTGGTGCTCGACGACGTCACCAAGCGCTTCGGCAGGTTCACCGCGGTCGATCGGCTCTCGCTGCGCATCCCGTACGGGTCGATCTACGGCTTCCTGGGCCCGAACGGCGCCGGCAAGACGACCACCATCCGGATGGTGATGAGCATCTTCTATCCGGACGAGGGCACGATCACCGTGCTCGGCCAGCCCAACTCCGAGCGGGTCAAGGACCGCCTCGGCTTCCTCCCCGAGGAGAAGGGGCTGTACAAGAAGATGCGCGCCGCGGAGATCATCGCCTACTTCGGCACGCTGAAGGGGATGGACCGCAAGGTCGCCAGGCGCAAGGCGTACGAGCTGCTGACGAAGTACGGGCTCGGCGACTGGGCCGACAAGCGCTGCGAGGTGCTGTCCAAGGGCATGGGCCAGAAGGTGCAGCTCCTCGGCAGCATCATCCACGACCCCGAGCTGGTGATCCTCGACGAGCCGTTCTCCGGGCTCGACCCGGTGAACCTCGAGATGATGCGCAACACGATCCTCGACATCCGGCG
>DATGPD010000192.1:0-2641 GCA_035305285.1 Planctomycetota bacterium | reverse complement strand
TCGATGTTGGTGCCGCCGCGCGCCTCGATGCGTTTGACCTTGGCGGCCGCCGCTGCGATGCGCTCCTCGTCGGCGGGGACCAGGTCGGGGAAGAACGGCTCCGCCTCGGTCGCGAAGGGGACGACGTTGAACCGGTCGTGCGGCGCGAGCGACTGCAGGAACCAGCGCACCGCGTTCCTGGCCTGCTCGATCTTGCGCCCCGCCATCGAGCCGGAGGTGTCGAGCACGAACTGGATCGTGCGCGGCAGCGGCTTCGCGTTGGCGTCGGTGCGCCGCGGGGAGAGGAGCAGCATGCAGTAGCCGTCATCCGGGGCGCGGCGGTAGCCAAGGACGTTCAGGCCGAACTCCGCCTCGGACAGGCTGTAGAGCACCAGCAGGTCGCGGTCCGGTACGTCGGCCGCCGTGCGCCACTCCGCCGAGATCCGCGCTCCGCGCTCGCCGCGCCGCACGACCTGCAGGCCGCTGCCCGGCGCGAACACGTTCTTCAGGTCGGTCGACGCGGACAGCTCGACGTCGAGGCTGACCCGCTCGGGTCGGCGGCCGCTCGCGGCGAACGCGCGCAGCGGGAAGCGCCACTCGTGCATGCCGCCGTGCTGCGCGAGCACGTGGCGGAAGCGCACCTTGATGGTGACTTCGCCACGCGCCGGGATCGGGAACACGCGCGCACGCAGGCAACCCTCGCCGAAGTACTCAAGCAGGCCCGGGTCGCGCCGCCGGCGGACGATGGACTCGTACACCTCCTGCGCGCGGCGCGCGTCGAGCACTTCCCCCTGGACCTCGCGATCGCCGACGGTCATCGTGAACCCGTCGGCGACGGCGTCCTGCGGCAGCGGCAGCAGCCACACCGCTTCGGCGTCGGCGCCCCCTTCGTTGCGCAGCACCTCGTCGATCTCGGTCGAGGCGACCCCGTCGCGCACGGTCGCACGCACCCGCAAGGATCGCGTGCGCACCGGATCGTGGCGTCTCAGGTCCTCCGGAGGAGGCGCGGAGTCGGTCTGCGCGGGGAACGGTTGCGGGAACAGGAACGCGGCGAGCGCGAACGCGGCCGCACGCAGGAAGTCGTTGGACATGTCGGCAGTCCTCTCGAGGCCGGGCGGCGTGCGCACCGGCCGGTGCCGTCGCTGCTGCGGATGCGAATCGCGTCCCTACGCGGCGCGGCGAGGTTCGAAGCCGGCGCCCGACGCCGGCCTGCCCGCGCGGTTCCCGCGCGAGGGCGGCGGTCTCGGCGTGCGTCCGCGAGGGCGTGCGCGGAGCGGGAAGCGGCTCCGGGACGCGAATGGAGGAAGGCCCCTGCCGCCGGCCGCGCGGGTGCGTGCCGACGCGGAGTGGAGACGAAGCGACCGCCGCCGGCGAGACGAGCCTGCGTCACGACGTCCGGCGCACGCGTGACGAACGCATCGCGTGCCGGAGCGCGTCGGGTGGCGGCTCAGTAGTCGTCGTCGTAGTCGAACCCGCCGCCGCGGCGCGGTTCGTCGTCGTCGACGCGGTCGCGACCCTTCCGCCGCTTGCCGCCGAACTCGCGTTCGCTGCGTCGTCGGTCGTCTTCGTCGCGCCGGCGCATCGGCCGGCCGCCGCCGCTGAAGCGCGGGCCGTCGCTGCGCGGGCCACCCGGACGCGGGCGCGGCCCGCCGAAGCCCGGCCCACCGGTGCTCGGTCGCGGTGGACGCCGGTCCTCGGCCTCGGTGACGCGCATCTGCCGCCCCTGGATCTCGACGCCGTTCATCGCATCCATCGCGGACTTCGCCGCCTCGTCGGAGTCGAAGTCGACGAACGCGAAACCGCGCGAGCGGCCGGTGTCGCGATCGAGGACGACGCGCGCACTCGCCACTTCGAAGCCCTGGCTCTGGAATGCTGCCAGGAGCGCGGCGTCGTCGACCTGGTAGGGCAGGTTGCCCACGAACAAACGCTTGCTCATTCTCGGGAAGGGTCGCTTGGCGGGGCGCAGGATAGCGCGCCGCGGAGGCGGGGTGACAAGGGGAATGGAGTCAAAACGGCGTCCGCGGGATGCCGCAGCCGCTTCCGGGGTCCGTGGCGAGAGGTTCGGGTTCGGCGGTGAACATGGTGTGGAACCGACCGCCGCGCGCGGGCGGTCGCCGGCCGCGCCGGCCGCCGGCATCCCCTGTTCAGCGGGCAGGTCCGAGGATCCGGAACAGGAACGCCCAGGTGTCGGCCGCGGCGGCGATCTGCTTCCGCGTCGGCTTGCCCGCGCCGTGGCCGGTGTCCACGTCCACCCGCAGCAGGATGGGGGCCGGCCCCGCCTGCGCCGCCTGGAGGGCTGCGGCGAACTTGTAGCTGTGCGCCGGCAGGACGCGGTCGTCGTGGTCCCCGGTGAGGATCAGGGTCGCCGGGTAGCTGTGCCCGGGCCGCACGTTGTGCAGGGGCGAGTAGGCGCGCAGGATCGGAAACATCTCGGGCTCGTCCGCGGTGCCGTACTCCGGGGCCCAGGCCCAGCCGATGGTGAACCGGTGGTAGCGCAGCATGTCGAGCACGCCGACCTGCGGCACTGCGGCAGCGAATAGCTCGGGGAACTGGGTGAGGGCGGCGCCGACCAGGAGGCCGCCGTTGCTGCCGCCGCCGACGCCGAGGCGCTCGGGCCGTGTGTAGCCGTTGCGGATCAAGTAGCGCGCCGCGGCGGCAAAGT
>DATGPD010000191.1:0-4816 GCA_035305285.1 Planctomycetota bacterium | reverse complement strand
GCGCGGACGGCGCGCGGCGTGCAGCTCTCGGCGGGCGTGAACCGAGCCGGCGCGCTCTACGGCGCGCAGATCACGGGCGGCGTGAACCTGGTGCGCGGCGTCGCCACCGGGGCCCAGATCGGCTTGGTGAACGTCGCGGGCGATCTCGACGGCGGGCAAACGTCCCTGGTGAACGTGACGGACGACGTCCGCGGGTTCCAGACCTCGCTGGTGAACGTCGCCGCGGACGTTCAGGGGGGGCAGGTCGCGCTGGTCAATGTGGCGAAGGACGTTCAGGGCGGGCAAACGGCGCTGTTCAGCCTCGCCGGCGACGTGGACGGTGGCCAGGTGTCGCTGTCGAACCTCGCCGGGGACGTGCGCGGGGCGCAGATCGGCCTCGTCAACGCGGGCGGCCATGTCCGCGGTGTGCAGATCGGGCTGGTAAACGTCGCCGATCGCGTCGACGGCCTCTCCATCGCCCCCGTGAACGTCATCGGCAACGTGCGGACCCAGGCCGTCTTCTGGACGGCCGGCGCTCGCCTGCCGGTGAACGTCGCGGTCAAGTACCGACAGGGCCTGTTCTACACGCTCTGGGGCGTCGGCTACGACGACCGCGACGGCGAGGCGTTGTTGGCGCCGGGCGCCGGCCTCGGGGTGCACCTCGACTTCGAGCCGCTGTTCTTCGAAGCGGACGCGTTCTGGCAGCACGAGCAGAACATCACCGGCGACACCTCGCCCGGGACGCACGCGCTCCGCTATCGGGCAGCGCTCGGGTGGGAGCCGGTCCGGGGGTTCGCGCTCTTCGCCGGTGGGGGCCCCCAGCACGATTTTCCGCGGGACGGAGACCAAACGTGGCGCCCGCACGCCTTCGCGGGAGTGCAAATCTTCTGATGTTACGACAGGTTAGCGTCGCGATTCCGCCCCCGGGCCCGGCCGGAGGATTTCTTGAATGGTTTGCCTGCGAGCGGGCACCAAGCGAAGGTTTCGAGTCTCGGGATATGACCACCGCCGGCTTGCCGATATCGACCCGCTTTGAAGCAGCGCCCGCCGCGGGCGTGGATCTGTCGCTGGTCGAGCGGCTGCGCGCCGGCAACGTGGCGGCCGTGGCCGAAGCCTACGACCGGCACGCCGACGCCGTGCGGGCGTTCGCGCTGCGCCTGGTGGGGGACACGAGCGCCGCCGAAGATCTGGTGCACGAGGTGTTCGTGGCGCTGCCGCGCGCCAGCCGCGGCTACCGAGAGCAATCGTCGCTGCGGACATTTTTGATCTCGGTCGCGGTCAACCACGCCAAGCACTACGTGCGCGCCGCCGCGCGCCGGCGCAGCGCGCTGGATCGGCTGGCGCGGGAACCTGACGCGGTCGCGCCGCCCGACCCAGAGCGCGATCTGCAGCGCCGGCAGCTCGCGCAGGTTCTGTCGGCCGCGCTCGACAAGCTGCCGCTCGAGCAGCGGGTGGCGTTCGTGCTGTGTGAAGTCGAAGAGCGCACCGCCGGGGAGGCCGCGCTGATCGCCGGCGTCCCGGAGGCGACGCTGCGCACGCGCCTGTTCCACGCCAAGCGCAAGCTGCGCGAGCGGCTCGCCAAGCAGGGGGTCGCATGACGGACGACCTGTTGCGCCAGGCAACCGCCGCGCTGCGCGAGCAGGGCGACGCGCTGGACAGCGGCGCGCGGACCCGGGCCCGGGTGCTGCTCTCCTTGCACGAGCGCAAGCGCCGGCGGCGCACGCGCTGGGCGCTCGGCGCGCCGCTGCTGATCCTGTTCGCGGGGTCGACCGCGTGGGCGAGCGCGTCGGGCAAGCTGCCGCAGGTCGTGCAGGTGCTGACGGCGCCGTTCACGTTCACGTCCGGCGCGCCGCCGCCAGAGGCCGCCGCGCAGAAGCCAGCGTCTCGCAAGACTTCGGGTGCCCCGACGCCCGCCGCGGCACCGGTCGCGCCGCCGTTGCCGGAGGCGCCGCCGCTGCCCGCCGAGCCGCTCGACGACGCCCCCGCGGCGCCGATCGCGCCCGCGCCGAAGAGCCTCCCGCCCGCGCTCGCGGCGGCTCCGGTCACGGCGCGCGGCGCCGACCGCGGGGGACAGCGCGCACCCGGCGCGGCGTCGGGCGCGGCGAACCCGCCGGAGGCGATCGAGCGCGCTTCCGAGCCGCCGGACGCGCTCTCGCTGTATCGCAGCGCGCACCGCGCCCACTTCGTCGAGCGCGATCCGGCGGCAGCGCTCGCCGGCTACGAGGCTTACCTGGCCGCGGCGCCGAACGGCCGCTTCGCGCTCGAGGCGCGCTACAACCGCGCGCTCTGCCTGGTCCGCGTCGGGCGCCACGCCGAGGCCCGCGCCGCGCTCGCGCCGTTCGCCCAAGGCCGCTTCGACGGCTACCGTCAGGACGAAGCGCGGCGCCTGATCGACGCCACGGGCGGCGACGCCGCGACGCGCTGAACGGCGCGCGTGTGTGCTCTGCGCAGCGCTGGGACGGCCGCGCGCTCGACGGACCGCCAGCGCGCGGGCGTCGTCGTTACGTGTTCGCCCTGGCGTGGGCCGGGGTGCCGCGCCCGGCGCGCCCGTTGGGGACGGGTGCCGCCGCGCCGGTGGTGCTGGCGCCGTGCGCCCAAACCCCGACAAAAGCTCAGACGGCTCAGCGGCTACTTCGCGCCGAGCAGCGCCACGATCTCCGGCTCGATCGCCTCCGGGGTCTCGACGGACTCGAAGCGCTTGACGACGCGGCCCTGGCGATCGACGAGAAACTTGGTGAAGTTCCAGCGGATGGAGTTGCCTTCGAGCAGGTCGGGGCGGCTCTTTTCGAGGTAGTCGTAGAGCCGATCGGCGCCGGGCAGATCGCGGCGGATCGCGCCGGGCTGCTGCTCGCGCAGGAAGGCGTACAGGGGGTGGGCGCCCGGGCCGTTCACCTCGATCTTGGAGAAGATGGGGAAGGAGACGCCGTATTCGTTCGAGCAGAAGGCTTTGATTTCGGACTCCGTCCCCGGCTCTTGCTCGCCGAACTGGTTGCAGGGGAAGCCGAGCACGACGAGGCCTTGCTCCCGGTGCTTTCGATGGAGCTGCTCGAGGCCTTCGTACTGCGGGGTGAAGCCGCACTTGCTGGCCACGTTGACGATCAACACCACCTTGCCGCGGTAGCGGTCGAGAGAGACGGGCTTGCCGTCGACGTCGGTCGCCTGAAAATCGTAGAGGGTCTGCATGGTCTTCTCCTGTGGGGTGGGGCTGTCTTTCGCGCGCGCCTTTTGCTCGCAGCCGGGCGCGCCGGCCGTGATCGCGAGGGCCGCGGCGAGCACGAGAACGTGGGACCGCGTCGGACGGAGGTGGGGGCTCGGCACGCCCTCCATGTAGCCCCTCTGGCGCGGCGGGCAAACCGCGAGCCCGGTCAGCGCTTCGCGACGTACTGGCCGACGTAGACGACCACGCGTTCGGTCGTCTCGCGCTGCGCCGCGGCGTTGTGGGCGTCGATGCGGGTTCGGAGATCTTCGACCTCGGTCCGGATCCGCGCGAGCGTGCCGCGTGCCTCTTCGTACAGGGGGTGGTCGGCCGACACGTCGAGCGACCAGGTCGAGCCACCGACGGCGTCCCGCGCGCCGCCGCTGCTGGCGCCGCCGGTCAGCTTCATGCTGACGGCCGCCACCATGGCCTGGAAGTGGTCGAGCACCGCGGCCTCCCACCCGCGCGTCTCTCCGAGCGGGACCTCGAGCCGCTCGCTGGTGAACGTCTGCGCCGCGCCCTCGCCGCTCGCGACGACGCGCTCCTCGGTGAGCAGCCGCTCGATCGATCGCGCGCAGGCGTCGGGTGGCAGGCGGGTGAGCTGCTCCAGCTGCGATCGCGTGACCGGTCCGTGCCGGTACACCGTGAGCCAGACCAGCCAGTCGCCCGCGTCGGCGCCGCCGCTCTCGGCGGCGCTGAAGTCGGCCTCGCCCGCGGCCCGGTAGACGGCCGTGTCGCCGCGCCCGGCGCGGTAGACCAAGCCGGAGTTGACCAGATCGTTCAGCACGCCGGCCACGACCTCGGGATCGTCGTCCACGAAGCGGCGGTGGATCGCGTTGCCGCTGACGGGCTCCGACGCGCGGATGTGCTCGAACACCGCCGCCCACACGCTCTGCCCGCTCTCGGTGCGGCTCTGCCGTGCGGCCTGCACCTTGCGGTGGTAGGTGCGAAGCGCCATCCCGAACATGTCGGCGATGACCTTCTTGCTGACACCCTGTTGGGTGAGCGCCGTCGACAGCTCGAGGAAGATCTGATCGGCGATCTGCGCCAGCGGGACGCGCACGCCGCCGGCCGTGGCAAGCTGCGCGATGAAGACCACCGTCTGCTGGACGATGGCGTCGATGAGCAGGTGGGGGTTCACACCGAGCGAGGCCTCGACGCGGAAAAACGCGGCGCAGACCATGCTACCGCCCGCCGACAGGGCCGACCAGTGCCAGATCCGGCACTGGCCGGCAGCGCCACGCCGGGCTAGTGTCACGGCGACCGTCATGCGAGCACGGGCGCTTCGAAGGCAGGTGCGCGGCCGAGCGTCGGCCGTCGGCCCCTTCGCGCTCGCCGCGCTGATGCTGCCGGGGCTGAGCGGCTGCTCGTCCGACGGGCCCCAGGGCTCGAGCTCCACCCACTGGCTGACCTGCGAGGTCGACGCGGAGTGCGCGGACCTGGTGCTCGGGGCAAGCTGCGGGCAGAGCGGCTATTGTGAAGCGCCGTCGGGTGCGCGCCTTGAACAGCGCGTGGTGTTCGAAGAATCGTTCGACGCGCCGTTGGACCAGACGACGTTTGCGGCCGAGGTCGGCTACCTGGTCCGCAACGACGAGGCCCAGGCCTACACCGATCGGCCCGAAAACATCTCGTCTGGCGCTG
>DATGPD010000190.1:0-3462 GCA_035305285.1 Planctomycetota bacterium | reverse complement strand
CCAGAACCCGCGTCTGATGTTGTACGGGTCGCCGTCGCCGTCGATGTTGCCGTGGTGCGCACGGTGGTCGGCGGCCCAGGCGAGCGCGGAGTTCTGCACCGAGGCGGCGCCGAACGCGAGGTACAGCGCGCGCAGGATCGGTGACGCGGAGTAGCTGCGGTGCGAGAACAGGCGGTGGTAGCCGGCGGTGATCGACAGGCCGCAGAGCACCGCCCACAGCAGGCCGAAGCCCACCGTCCACCAGGAGAAGGAGAACACCGCGAGGTACACGATCGCGAACGCCGACGCGATGTGCGCGGCGACGACGAACGTGAGGTTGGTCCAGTCCAGGCGCAGGGGCTGCGTGCCCGGGGCACGGCTCGCGCCGGGCGAGGTGGTGGCGTCGGTCGAGCGCGTCATTCGGTTCGCTGCGCTCCCGTGCGCCGGGCCTGCGGCCAGTCGCGTGCATTCTCGTAGAACTCGCCGTCGTCGCCCTGCACCGCGGCGGACAGGCGCTGCGCGATCTCCAGGAGCTTGCCGACCGTGGCGCGATCGGGGTCGGTGGTGAACACGTTGCCGTCGAACCAGTCGATCCACGCGGTCTTCGACCAGCGAACTGCGTACGGCCCCAGCTTGGGGTCGGGTACCAGCTCGCCGTCGGCGCGTACCACCGCCATCCATTCGGCGGCAGTGATCTCGTGCCCGGCGTTCTCGCTCCAGTCGGCTGCTCGCGTGATGTGTACGTCGTAGCCCATCGCTCAGCTCTTCTCGTTCTCGTCCGGTCGGTCCGCGCGCGCGGCGCCGTCTTCGCCGACCACGTCGTCCTGCTCGCCCTGGTCGCCGGGCGCCGGGCCGTCGGTCGCATCCGGCGAGTTGGCCTTGGCGGCCTTGCGCTCGGCGCGCTTGCGCTCCTTCTCGGCGCGCTTTTCGCGCTTGAGGCGCTCGCGCAGTCGCTTCTGGAAGGCGTGGTTGCTGCGGGTCATGGGCGTTGCTCGCGGAGAATGGGAAGCCGGCCGCAAATCAGCGGCCGGAGGGACCGGGAAGCGCGGATCACCAGCCGCCGCGCCCGCGGTCGTTCTTGCGGCCGAACCCGCCACCGCCGCCCGTACGCGGCCGGCGCTCCTCGGCTTCGTTCACCCGCAGGGTGCGGCCGTCCAGCTCCTTGCCGTCGAGCGCCGCGATCGCGGCCTTCGCGTCTTCGGCCGAGCCCATCTCGACGAAGGCGAACCCGCGCGGGCGCCCGGTGTCGCGGTCGGCGACCATGCTGACGCTCGTGACGCGCAGGCCGTTCTCGGTGAATGCGGCGGTCAGGTCCGCCTCGGTCGTCTGGAAGGAGAGGTTGCCGACGTAGAGTCGTGTGCTCATGAGTGAGATCCGTCTGATGCGGACTGTGAACCGTGTGCCTCCGCCGACGCGGCGGAGGTCGAAATCCGCACCCGGGTCCCGGATCACTCCGGCTCTCGCGGCCCTCGGGGCCGATCGAGAGACCGCGTACGCACGCGAATTCGAACAGACTGCATGTCAGGCTCCGGCGATGGCCGTCACCTGACGAGCGACAGTAGTTCACCGCCGGAAGAGAAGCGAGAGCGGCAATGAAAAGGTTCTCGCGAAGAGGTTCGCGCTCCGGGGGCGGGACGCGGGTTCGGCCCGGGCGGCGCTGCCACCGAGCGCTCGCGGACGCGCAACCGGAGCGTCGAGGGTCGTCGCGCGGGCGGCCGGCTGACGCGCGGCTCGGCTTCGCTGCGCCGAGACGGGGCGGGGGGCACGGGGGCCGTTCGGAGCGCGTTGCCCCTGTCGCGCCGCGGCGTCGAGCCGCGCCATCCGCGAGAAGCGGTCGGGCGCGCGCCGTCGCGTTCCTGCGTCGCGCCGCCGCGCCGTCGCGGGCGGCTGCAGCGCGACCATCGGACGCGCCGGGCACGCAGCCGCCGGAGCCACGGCGCTCCCCGGCGCGCGCTGCCGCGATCACCGCACCTTCTTCCAGCGCACGCGGCGCAGGTCGAAGGTCCGTTCGCTGAGGTCCGAGGCGCGCTCGACGTCGACGCGGATCCCCGAGCGTTCGACGTGCACGCGGCGCACGGCGCACAGCCCGTGGCCGCGCACGTCGATCCAGTCACCGCGCTGCAGCGGTGCGTCCGCCGGAGCGGGGCGTGCGGCGCGCGGGATCGGCCGGCGCGCGCCGTCCGGTAGCGTGCGTCCGAGGAACGCGTCGACGTCGCCGTGCACGTCGCACGCGGTGCAGTGCCGTTCGTCGTAGTCGAAGCCGAACCAGGCGTGCACCGCCGCCTTGCGGCAGCGTCGCTCGCTCGCGTAGCGGACCATCGCGAGCAGGCCTTCGAGGTCGCGCTGCTGCTTGCCCTCGGGCACGAACGCGTCGACTTCCTCGTCGGTCGGCACGCGCAGCCACTCGAAGTCGATGCCCAGCTCGCCGACCGCGCAGCCCGAAGCGCGCAGCAGGCGGAGCACGGTCTCCACCCGGCCGTCGCGCCGGTTCTTCACCAGGAACTCGTCGCGCAGGTCGTCGGCGTCGATCGCGTTCACCCGGTCGCCGAGCGCGCGCAGGTGCTGCACGACCTGGTGGACGAACGCGCGGTCGGGGTTGGCCCAGGTGATGAACTCGCGCTGGATCTGGATGTCCTCGGGCCAGTAGAGCAGCTCGCACAGGCTGCCGAGCCCGTCGCGACCGGCGCGCCCGATCTCCTGGTAGTAGGCCTCCAGCGTGCGCGGGATCTGCCAGTGCACGATGCAGCGGATGTCCGGCTTGTCGACGCCCATGCCGAACGCGTTGGTCGCCAGGATCAGGGCGTCGGGGCTGGCCAGGAACGCGTCCTGCAGCGAGCGCCGCTCGCTCGCGCTCAGCTTTCCGTGGTAGACGAGCGGGCGCAGGCCGTCGCGCTTCAGCTCGGTCTCGATCCGCTCCAGGTCCTTGATGAGCGCGAAGTAGACGATCGCCGGCCCGCCGATCGCGTCGAGCCGCGCGCGCAGGTGCGCGAGCTTCTCTTCCTCGCTGTCGACGGCGTGCACCGACAGGAAGAGGTTGGCGCGTTCGATCCCGGTGTGGAACAGCGGCGCGTCGCCCAGACGCAGGACCGCGCGGATGTCGTCCTGCACGCGTGGGGTCGCGGTCGCGGTCAGGGCGAGGCACGGCGGGTCGCCGAGTGCGGCGCGCACGTCGCCGAGGTTGGCGTAATCGGGGCGGAAGTCGTGACCCCACTGGCTGACGCAGTGCGCCTCGTCCACCGCGAACAGCACGACCTCGCGCGCCGCGATCGCTTCGCGGAAGCCGGGGACGCGGAAGCGTTCGGGGGTCACGTAGAGCAGCTTGATCGCGCCCTCGCGCACGGCGCGCAGGCGGGCCTGGCGCTGCTCGCGGTCGAGCATCGAGTGCACGCACGTCGCGGGCAACCCGCGCCGCTGCAGTGCCGCGACCTGGTCGTCCATGAGCGCGATCAGCGGACTGACCACGATCGTGAGGCCGTCGAGCAG
>DATGPD010000189.1:0-5972 GCA_035305285.1 Planctomycetota bacterium | reverse complement strand
CCGCGCAGTGGCTCGAATGCTCCTGCGCGCGCGCCACCACCTGCGTCGCACACCATGCACGCTCGACCACGACGCGGAGGCCGGCGCGGGCGTGCGCCCGCGTCCACATACCCGGTCTCCGCGGCGCTCGGTCCCCTCGCCCTCAGCGCGGCGGCGCCAGACTCTCGCGCATGGCCGCCAGCCGGCGCATCTGCGCGGCGTAGTCGACCAGCCGGTCGAACGCCACCCGCGGCTGCCCCAGGTTGGCGAGCAGGCCGGTCGGGTCGCGGGCGTCGGCGAGGGAGGCGATCGTCACGTCGCCGATCGTGGACGTGCGCTGCGCGAAGGCGAGCACCGCGGCGATCAGGCTCCACTGCCCCAGCTCGCCGCCGCAGGCGTGCGGGCTGACGCCGGCGAGCAGGATGCGCACCGGCTTGTCGGTCGCGGATTGTCGGGTCCAGCGCTCGAAGGTGTCGAGGTCGGCGCTGACCTCGGCGTAGGTCTTCTCGTGCGGCAGGATGGAGAACCCGGTCACGTCGATCGGCGACCGCGAGCCGGCGAGCCACTGGAACAGCTCGCGCGTGTGTGGTGCGGCGTGGTCGATCGCGACCGCGACCTTCACCGCCGGGTTCGCCTGGCGGATCTCGTTCGCGGCGCGCGTGATCGTCTGCTGCCAGCGCTCCAGGGTCGGCGGGCTGGCGATCGCGCCGGACAGCGAGCCGAACGGTCCGACGAACGCGACGAGGACGTCGGGAGCGAGGCGCTCGGCCGCGAGCCAGTGCGCCTTGGCCATCGCCGAGGCCAGCTCGCCGAGGTCGCGCGCCGGTACGCCGGCGAAGCGCTCCGGCGGGCGCACGACGACGACCAGTTCGCGGTGCCGGCGCAGCGGCTCGCACGTCGCGGCGATCACGTCGAGCACGGCGAGGTCCTCGACCTGTTCGGGCAGTAGCTCGATCGTGACCGAGGCCGCGTGCAGGCGCGCGAGCTGGTCCTGCCAGGCGTCGCGCGTCGCGTCGCTCGCGCCCTGCACGTCGCGGATCGAGAACCCGAGGCGGATGGGTCGGGTGAGCTGGTCGAGGGTGTGGCTCTGCGCGACGGCGGTGCGGTAGCCGGCGACGGTCACGCGCGCGATCGGCATCCGCGTGGCGAGCAGACCCATCAGCGCGCTGGCGACGACGCTCGCGGTGAGCAGGGTCGCTTCGTGCGGCAGGCGGTAGCGCAGCCACAGCGGCAGCACGAGCGGCATGTGCAGCCAGTGCGGGTTGGACGAGGCGTCGCGCGAGCCGATGAAGCCCTGCAGCAGGCCGTGACCGTGCAGGATGCTACCGCCGAAGATCCCGAGATCGATCCCGATCCAGTCCTGCAGCACGCGCAGGGCGTAGATGCCGGTCAGCGTCGCGTTCCACACGAACACCGGCAGGTGGACGAGCTTGAGCAGCACGCCCTGCTCGTGCAGGGTGACGACGTTGACGAACGTGGTCGCGAACGCGACCAGCGGCAAGAGCGCCTCGGCGAGCAGCAGCTCGCGCGGCCCGCCGTGATGCGCCCACGCCACGGTGCCGAACACCAGCGGCAGCGCGAGGGCGGCGAACAGGGTCCACAGACGGTGCAGGGGGTCGTGCTCGCGCACGTTCTGCATGGCCGAGGTCGCAGCCCACAGGCACAGCAGGAGTGCGAACCCCTGGTAAGCGAGATAGAGCAGCAAAGAACCGGTCATGCCCCGACGACTCCGTCGCGTGCATCGACATCCGTGCGCTGAAGGGTTGTGCCCGTTTTGAGACGGGCTGCGGCCGGGCACGCCGTGTGCGGCGGGCGACGCGGCAGGCGCTGCCGAGGGCGCCCGCCGTCGCTCACGGGAAGACCCGGCCGGCAGGGGGAGGGGGACGCCGTGCACGGCTCGCGCGCACCGCCGCCGGGTGCTGCTCGCCGGCGATCACACCGGGGGGAGATTCCCGACCGGGAACCCGCGGGCGCGCGCCCGCCGTCGTCGGCGCGCGGGCCGACCCTTCAGACGAACCGGCGCGGCGCGAACAGCTCGGCCGCCGCGTGCGTGCTGCGCCCGGTGAGGACCTGCTCCGCGAGGAGCGCGCCGCCCTCGAACGCGAAGCTCAGCCCGTAGCCGTTGAACGCGAGGTGCACGAACAACCCCGGCCGTCCGGGCAGCGCGCCGAGCAGCGGCAGGCCGTCGGCGGTGCCGGCCATGATGCCGGTCCACGCGTACGGGAACGGCACGCCGCGCAGGCTCGGGAAGTGGCGCGCGACGTAGCCGAGCAGGTTCTCGGTCACCTGCGGGTTGACCGTCGCGTCGTCGAGCGTGCCTTCCTCCTGGCCCTTCACGCTCCAACGCATGCCGCCGACCACGAACCGCCGGCGGTGCACGCGGAAGTACTCGTAGCAGAAGTTGCTCGACATCGCCCATGCCCCGAACGGGTCGGCGACTTCGCCGGGCAGCGGCTCGGTCGCGAGCACCTGGCCGCGGAACGGGAACACCTGCGCGCGCAGGAAGCCGCTGTCGTCGAGGTGGCAGGCGAGCGCGGACGTGCACAGCACGACGACCGGTGCGCGGATGCGGCCGCCGCCGGCGAGCCGGACCTCGATGCGGTCGCCCTCGTGCACCAGCGCATCGACCGGAGAGTGCTCGAAGATCGCGGCACCCGCCGCGCGCGCGGCGCGCGCCAGGCCGCGCACCATCGCGACCGGCTGCACGATCGCCTCACCGGGCAGGCGCAGCGCGCCGAAGAAGCCCTCGGCCGGCGGCAGGACCTCGGCGAGCCCGCGCGCGTCCAGCAGCTCGTGCGCGATGCCCTCGGCGCGCAACAGCGCGGCGGCCTGTTCCAGCTCGCGCTGCTCGTGCTCGGTCTCCGCCAGGCGCAGCCCGCCGGCGTCGACCAGGTCACACTCCGGCACGCTGCGCTGCAGCTCGTCCTTCAGCCGCTGGTTGTTGGTGCGGATGAACGACCACAGTTGCCGCGCACGCTCGGAACCGAACTGGCCGACGATGCGGTTGTAGTGCTCGCCGAGGCCGAGCAGGAGCTGGCCGTCGTTGCGTCCGCTGGCGCGCGTGGCCACCGCGCCGGCCTCGAGGACCACGGGCCGCACCCCGGCGCGCGCGAGGTGCAGCGCGGTGGCGACGCCGGCGACCCCGCCGCCGACGACCACGACGTCGGCGTGCGCGGGTGGCGGCTCGGGCTCGGCGGCGAGGTCTCCGGCGAGACGGACCCAGAGGGACGGATGGTGGGGCACGCGCGCATTGTGCGGTGCGGCGCGCCGTCGCGCCCGCGTGTGGCGACCCTTCGTGCCGCCGGTTGGTGCGGTGCGCGGCGGCGCCGGTTAGCGTTCGCCGTCTCGATGACCGAGCGGACCGAACGCGAGCGCAGCCGGGCGCGTCACGCGCGCTTCGTCGAGCGCTGGCGGAAGGACCCGGCGTCGATCGAGGCCGAGCGCCTCGCCGAGGGCGCGCCGCCGCCGCCGCCGCGCGACGCACGCGCGATGCGTCGGCGCTACCGCGACTGGCTGTGGCCGCGGCGGCGCGCGCTGCTCGGGGTCGCCGGGCTCGGCGTGGCCAGCATCGGGTTCGACCTCGCCTGGCCGCTCGTCTCGAAGTACCTCATCGACGACGTCGTCCTCGACGCCTCGCGTCCGCTCAGCGAGCGGCAGTTCGAGCTGCTCGCGACCGCGGCGCTGATGCTCGCGGTGTTCCTGCTCGCGAGCCTGGCCAACTTCTGGCGCAACCTGCGCATGACCCTGCTCGGCGCGCGCCTCGCGTTCGACCTGCGCGTGCGCCTGTTCGACCGGATCCTGCGTCTGCCGCTGGAACAGGTGCAGGCGATGAAGACCGGCGGCGTGCTGTCGCGCCTGTCGACCGACGTCGACAGCACGACCGACCTGGTGCACAACGCGCTCCTCGCGCCGATGCTCTCGGCGCTGCGCCTGCTCGCGACGCTCGCGGTCATGTTCGTGCTGGAGTGGCGGCTCGCGCTCGCCGCGGTCGTCGTCATGCCGCTGATCATGCTGCTGCATCACCGCTCCATCCGGCGGGTGCGGCCGATCTGGCGGGCGATCGGCGCCGACCGGCAGGACATCGACGCGCGCACCGGCGAGGCGATCTCCGGCCTGCGCGTCGTGCGCGGCTTCGCGCGCGAGCGCGGGGAGCTGCGCACCTACGCGGTCGGGCTGCACACCGTGATCCGCAAGCGCGTGCTCGCCGCGCGCATCCAGGGCACGGTCAACCTGATCTGGGGCCTGATGATGCCCGCCGCGAACCTGACCGTGATCGGGTTCGGCGGATGGCTGGTGATGTCCGGTGTCACCACGATCGGCACGTTGATGGCGCTGCAGTCGTACTTCTGGCGCCTGCTCGAGCCGGTGATGCAGATCGTCAATTCGATCTCCGAGACGCAGCGCGGGCTCGCGGCGATGGAGCGCGTGTTCGACGTGCTCGACCGCGCGCCGGAGAAGCCGGACCGCCCGGGCGCGCTGCCCGCGCCGCGCACGGTGCACGAGCTGCGCTTCGAGGGCGTGTCGTTCGCCTACCCGCAGGGCCGGCAGGCCCTGACCGACATCGACCTCGTCGTGCGTGGCGGGACGACGGTGGCGCTCGTGGGGCCGAGCGGCGCGGGCAAGACGACGCTGACCGACCTGGTCGCGCGCTTCCACGACCCGACCGCGGGGCGGATCACGCTCGACGGCATCGACCTGCGCGACCTGCGCCTGTCCGGCTACCGCCGCCTGCTCGGGATCGTGCAACAGGAGACCTTCCTGTTCGACGGCAGCGTGCGCGACAACATCCGCTACGCGCGACCCTCGGCGCGCAGCGCGGAGGTCGAGGACGCGGCGCGGCGCGCCAACGCCGACGCGTTCATCCGCGAGCTGCCGCAGGGCTACGACACCTGGATCGGCGAGCGCGGCGTCAAGCTGTCCGGCGGTCAGCGGCAGCGCATTGCGATCGCGCGCGCGCTGCTCGCCGACCCGGCGATCCTGATCCTGGACGAGGCGACCTCGAACCTCGACACGGAGAGCGAGCGCCTGATCCAGGAGTCGCTGCGCGAGCTGCTGCGTGGGCGCACGACCTTCGTCATCGCGCACCGGCTGAGCACGATCGCCGAGGCCGACCAGATCTTGGTGCTGGAGAAGGGCCGCATCGTCGAGCGCGGCACGCACGCCGAGCTGCTCGCCAGGGGCGGCCGCTACCGGCGGATGGTCGAACTGCAGGCGAAGGGCGTGCTCGACCCGTGGGCCGCGCTCGACGACTGACCGGCGCGCGAACGAGGCGCCGCCGACCGTCGTGTCACAGCGTCGACGTGACCAGGGTGTCCAGCCAGTCGGGCTGCAGGCGCCAGTTGCTGCCGCGCAGCAGCTCCGCGAACCGGTGCGGGGTGCGGTGGTCGAGCTTCCGGCCGAGCGCGTGCGCCGCGCCGGCGCGCAGGCGCGGATCGGCGCGCTCGTCGCGCAGGAGCGCGCGCAGGGTCACGAAGACGCGCGGCGTGAACCGGGCGCCCAGGGCGTAGGCGATGCCGGCGCGCTCCTGGTCGTCCTCGGCGAGGCGCATCTGCGCGAGCACCTCGTCGCGGTCGGCATCGTCGCCGACGGTGCACAGCAGCTCGGCGAGCCGCACCCGGGTGCTGCGGCACGGATCGGCGCGCAGGTGGTCGCGCAGCACGTCGAGCGCTTCCCGCGTGCGGTGAGCGCCAGCGCATCGGCCGCCACCGCGCGCAGCTCCGCGTCGCCTTCGCGGGCGATCAGGTCACGGAGCAGCGGCACGGACGCCGCGTCGCGCACGAGTCCCGGCGCGAGCAGGTAGGGCGGGCGTGAAGCTGCCGTTGCGCTCGCGCGCGAACGCGGCGCGCAGCTCGGTCCAATGGGCCACTCGCCGTGGCGTGTCCATACGCCTGCGCGCGCCGAGTCGAGCTCGGTCGCGGCGTGCGCTGCGCGCTCGCACACTTCGCGTGCGAGCCGGAGCGCGTGCGCGGCGGTCCGTCGAGCGGGACGCGCGC
>DATGPD010000188.1:0-8586 GCA_035305285.1 Planctomycetota bacterium | reverse complement strand
ATCGCGCAGGCGATCGCCGCGGCGATCCTCGCCGAAGAAAGCGAGAACGCGACCCCGCCGGTCCCGCCCGCGACCCTGCGCGTGGATCCGCCCGCGGTGACATTGACGCAGCCGTTCGCCCGCGCCGAGCTGCGCGTCGTGGGCACGCGCCCGGGCGGCGAGACCGTCGACGTCACCTACTGGGCGGCGACGAGCTACGCGAGCAGCGACCCGCGCGTCGTGACCGTCGACGAGTACGGCACGCTGACCGCGATCACGCACGGCGACGCGACGGTGACCGTCGCGTGCGGCGAGCAGCGCGCGACCGTCGCGGTCGCCGTGCGCCTGCCGCCGGTCGCCGACCTCGGCGGAGCCTGGGCCCCGCCGTCGCTGCGCCGGCCGGTGCTGCGCGGCACCGTCGCGGACGGCAAGGCGGTGCTGCGCGTCACGCCGCCCGGTCCCGGGCTGCCCGGCGCGGTCGTGTTCGCGTTCGAACCGGCGGCGCGCGCGTTCTGCGGCGGCACGGTGTTCGTGCCGCTGCACGGCGGCGGCGCCGCGCCGCTCGCGGCCAGCGCCGGCGAGGTCGAGGTCACGCTCCCTCCGGACTTCGAGCGCGGCACGGTGTACACGCAGGCGATCTACGGAACCGGCGGCGACGTCTGCGGCTATGCGATCAGCAACGGGCTCGCGATCCGCCTCTGACGGGAACCCGACCCGACCGGCCGCACGCGCCTCGGGGTCGCACGTATCGTGCCCCCATGGCCGACGCATCGCTGCCCCGTCGCGACCTGCTGAAGGGCCTCGCCTGCACGCCGCTCGCGCTCGCTGCACGGGGGATCGGACGCCGCGCGTTGCCGCGCGTCGACGAGATCGCGCGCGAGTTCGCCACGCTCGACCGCGCAGCGGCGTTCGCGCGGCTCGCCGAACTGCGCCGCCTCGGCCTCAGCCCGCGCGAGGCGCTCGGTGCGGTCCTGCTCGCCGGGATCACCGAGATTCGACCGCGCCCGGTGGGCTTCAAGCTGCACGCGGTGATGATGGTCGCCTCCGCGCACGACATCGTGCAGCGCTGCCCCGAGCGCGCGCGCTGGCTGCCGGTGTTCTGGAACCTCGGCGACCTCAAGCGCGCGCAGGAGCGCGACGTCGCGGAAGGTGACTGGCGGCTGGAGCCGGCCGGGCCCGGCACCACCGCGCCCGACGCCGTCTCCAGGCTCGAAGCAGCCGTGCGCGCCGACGACGCCGACCCCGAGGACGTCGACCGGACCTGCCGCGACGCGTTCGTTTCGGCCGACGCCGATGAGGCCTTCGACGCGCTGTGGCCCCGCGCGGTGGGCGACTACCACAACCTCGGGCACAAGCCGATCCACGCGGCGCAGTGCCGGCGCGCGCTCGACCACCTCGGCTGGCAGCACGGCGAGCCGGTGCTGCGCGGCGTCGCCTTCGCGCTGATCGCCCCGGGCAACGAGCGGGCGCGTGCAGCCGAGGCAGCCGTCGGCAAGGCGGCCGCGTCTCTGCGCGCGGGCTGGGCGGACGGCGCGTGCGAACCCGGAGCCGCGCGCACCATCCTCGCCCGGTTGCGGCCGTGCGACGCCGAGGCCGCGGTCCGCGCCGTCGCCACGGCGAGCGGCGAGGGCGCGAGCGCCGCGACGCTCTGGGACGCCATGCGCCTGCGCGCGATCGAGCTGCTCTACAACCGCCCCGGCCTGCTCGCGGTCCACCCGCTGACCGCGCTCAACGCGTTCCGCACGATCGCCGCGCGCACCGCGCGCGAGACCACCCGGCGCGCGGCCCTCCTGCAGTGCGCCGCGTGGCTCGGCAACTACCGCGGCGACTTGCGCGTCGGTGACGGCGCGCGCGCCCTCGACGCCCTCACCCCGCTCGCCACCGACGACCCGCCCGAGCGCGTGTTCACCATCGCCGCCGAAGATCGCGATGCCGCGATGCGCGCGGCGCTGCACCACGCCGCCACGCCGCCGGGTCGAGCCGCACTCGGCGAGGCGGCGAGCGCCGTGCTCGTGCGCAAGGCGCGCGAACACCACGACTACAAGTTCGCGGCCGCCGTGCTGGCCGAGGCCGCCGTCGCGCACGAAGCCGTCGCGCCCTTCCTCCTCGCCGGCGCATGCAGCTACCTGCGCCACGCCGGGGAACCCGACAGCCCCGACGTCACCGCGGCGCTGCGTTCGATGGCGGTCTGAGGCGGCGCCGGCCCGCGTGGTCGCGGGTCAGGCGCGTTCCGCCGCGCGGCGGTGGCGGGTGCGGCGCACGAGCGCGGGGAAGAGACGGCCGGCGGTGTTGCGCAGCCACGCGTCCGCGCCGAGCACGACGCGCCTCCACCCGGTGCCCGGCCTGCCGGCGAACGTCGTCACGTGCCGGTACGCCGCGCCGCCGGTCGGCGTCGGCGCGAAGTAGTAGTTCGACACGCACAGCCGCGCGCGATCGACGCGCACGCAGTCCACCGAGTGCCAGCTCTGCGGCCCGGTCTCCATGATGACCAGCCGGTTGCACGTCGCGGGGATCACCACCGGCTGCCGGAAATCCGGCGGCCACAGTTCCAGGTTCCCGCCCCACTCGCTCTGCCACCCGGGTGCCACGTAGAAGAGCAGGTTCAGCGCGCGGTACCGCCGCTGGTCGCCGTCGTGCGAGTTGTCGAGGTGCGGCTCCAGGAAGTCGTCGCGCCCCATCACCGAGATCCCCGACGCGTACAGCGTCGGGTCCGCCTCCAGCCCCGCACGTCCGGTGATCGCCTGCACCGCGGCGACCACGGACGGCTCCTGGAACGCGAGCACCAGGTCGCCCACGATCGGCGCGTAGCGCTCGAGGTCGACCCCCACGCGCTTGCGCTCGCGCAGCGACGAGCGCAGCAGCAGCGTCTCGGGCGCGGGGAACGCGGCGGCCGCCGCCGCGGTCCACGCCGGCGGCAGCACGTCGTCGACCACGACATACCGCGTGGGGCGGGCCGCCGCGAACACGGCCGCCGCGGCGTCCCGCTCGCGCTCCAGTCGTGCGGCGATCGCCGCGGCGAGCGCGGCGCGATCCGGCAGCGCGCTCACGCGAGCGTGTGATGCACCTTCTGCACGTCGTCGTCCTGCTCCAGCTTGTCGATCAGGACGAGGACCTCCTTCGCCTGCTCCTCGGGGAGCTGGGTCGCCACCGTGCAGATGTAGTCGAGTTCCGCGGACAGCGGTACCAGCTTGCGTTCCTCCAGCGCCTCCTGCATGCGCCCGAAGTCGGCGTACGCGCAGCGGATGACGAGCTGCGGCTCGCCCTTGTCGCCGGTGCTCTCGCCCATCTCCTCGAGCCCGTAGTCGATCAGCGCGAGTTCCAGCTCGTCCTGGTCGATGCCTTCCGGGGCGAGGCGGAACACGCCCATGCGCTTGAACAGGAAGCTGACGCTGCCGGTGCTGGCCAGGTTGCCGCCGTAGCGCGTGAAGATGCTGCGCACGTTGGCCGCGGTCCGCGTGGGGTTGTCGGTCGCCGCCTCGATCAGCAGCGCCACGCCGTGCGGCGCGTAGCCCTCGTAGACCACTTCCTGGTAATCGGTCGCGTCGCGCCCCGTGGCCCGCTTGATCGCCGCTTCGATCCGGTCCTTCGGCATGTTCACCGCGCGCGCGTTCTGGATCACGCGGCGCAGCGCGGGGTTGCCGTGCGGGTCGGGTCCACCGGCGCGTACGGCGATCTCGATGTCCTTGCCGAGCCGGGCGAACTGCTTCGCCATGCGGTTCCACCGCGCGAACATCGCATGCTTGCGGACTTCGAAGATTCGGCCCATGGCGAGAGCGGTCGATTTTCGCCGGTCGTCAGCGTCCGCGCGAGTCGGAGATGATCCGCCCGGCCGCCGGATCGCGCGGCGGCGGCTTGACCCGCTCCAGCAGGTCCTGCTCCGCCTGCAACAGCCTCTGCTCCTCGGCGTCCAGCTCGCGCGCCTCCTGGTCGAGCAGCGGCTTCTTCTTGTCGTCGGCGCGCTCCCGCCGCCCGCGCAGCGTCTCCCGCCGGCCGTGCAGCACCTCGAGCCCGCGCACGATGTCGCGGTACGACGCGACGAACGCCTCCAGGGTCGGCTTCACCCGCCCGTGCGCGGCGCGCTCGAGCAGGTTCATCACGGGGTTGATCTGTGCCTTGTAGCCGGCCAGCGACACCTCGCCGGCCGACTTGCCGGCGGCGTCGTAGGCGACGAACACCGGCAGCTTGCGACCCCACTTCGCCTTGCCCTCGGCGTCGCCCGCGAGATCGACCCGCACCGCCCGGAAGCAGCGCAGCGCGATGCCGATCTCCTCGTTCCCGAACACGATCTTGTCGAAGCCCTCGCGCTTGGGCTCCGTCGCGGTGGAGTCGAACAAGTAGACGAAGACCGGGTGGCCGTCGGCGCGCGCCGCCCGCACCGCCGGGATCGCCGCGAGCCGGTCCTTGCCGTCGTCCGCCTGCACGCCGAGCAGCGCGGCATCGACGAAGTAGCAGGCGACGCGCTCGAGGATCGCCTCGGGCTTCCCGCGGCGCTGCGCGGTCAGGGGTAGGGCGCAGACGAGGGCGAGCGGCACGCAGAGCAATCGGTGCATGGGACCTCCGACGCGAGCCGGGCAGGACTCGCCGGATCATCGCGGCGCGCCGCGCGCCAGGGAAGTGCGGGGCGCCTACCGGCCGTGCAACTGTTCTTCCGGCGGCACCCACCACAGCTCGGGCGACAGACCGGTCGGCCCCACCTCGGCGGAGCGGAAGCGGCGGTGCAGGAGGAGCGCGGCGCGCGGATGCACGAGGAACGCGACCGGCTGCAGCTCGTGCACCCGGCGCACGAACGCCCGGTAGTGCGCCGCGCGCCGCTCCGGGTCGCGCTCGGTCCGGGCCGCGTCCAGGAGCCGGTTGACCTCCTCGTCGGCGAAGCCCATCCAGTTCTGGCCTCCCACTCCGGTCTGCGAGCCGTGGAAGTGCGGCCACGGATCGATCCACGGGTCGGGGTGGTACTTCAGCGCGAGCAGGCCCTCGAAGTCGTGGCGCTGGAGACGGTCGCGCAGCACGCCGCCCTCGACGAGCCGCGCCACGAGCTCGACCCCGGCCGCCGCGAACGACGGTTGCGCCAGCTCCAGCACGCGACGGTGCATCGGGTCCCCAGCGGCGGCGAGGATCTCGACGCGGAACCCCGGGCCGACGCCCGCCGCCGCGAGCAGCGCCGCCGCCGCAGCCGGGTCGTGGCGCAGGGGTGCGACGTCGGCCGGCGTCTCGGGGGCGCCCGGATCGAACCAGCCGGCGGCCGGCTCGGCGTCGCCGTGCAGCACCTCGCGCGCGATCGCCACGCGATCGAACAGCAGACCCAGCGCGCTGCGCACGCGCGGGTCGGCGAGCGCGGGCCGCCGGCAGTTCCAGGCGACGAACAGCGGCCCGAGCGCGCTCGGGTCGTAGACCACGACGCGGTAGTGCGCCGCGAGCGAAGGATCGGCGGCGAGCGCGCGCACGTCGCCGGCCAGCCAGTCGAGCTGCTGGCGGCGCGCGAGCGCGACCTGCGCCTGCGGATCGACCACGAACACGTGGCGCAGGCCCGCGAGGTTCCACGCCTCTGGCGCGTGCGCGCGCCGCCAGGAGTCGTGATTCTGCACGAGGTCGAGGCACACGCCCGCGGCCCACGGACCGTCGGCCGCGCGGCGCGGCGCGAGCACGTACGGCCCCGAGCCCGGCCCGAGGTCGGGCAGTTCGGCGAGCAGCGCGCCGAACTCGCGGCCGAAGGGCTCGGGCACGGCGACGCCCTTGCGCGCGGCGAGCGCGCGCACCTTCTCCAGCACCGCGCTGCGCGACACGACGAACACGCCGGTGGTGAACACGGCGCGCGCCGACCAGTGCGGGTCGAGGCCGCGCGCGACGACGACGTGCGGCGCGACCGCTTCCAGCGACTGCACCATCCGCGCCGCACGCACCATGCTGCTCCCCGGCAACCCCTCGGAGCGCGCGCAGCGGTGGCTGAACACGACGTCCTCGGCGGTCAGCGGCGCGCCGCCGGCGAACCGCACGTCCCTGCGCAGCACGATACGCAGGGTGCCGTCGCCGGGGTTCGATCGTCTCGGCGAGCGCGAAGCGCACCGCGCCGGTCCGCGGGTCGAGGTCGCACAGCGTGTCGTGCGTGAGGCGCAGCACCCACGCGCGCACCGCGGCGTCGAGCGTGGTGATCGGATTGAGGTGCGCCGGCTCGGGGAACGCGCCGACGAGCACGTCGCCCTGGGGGCGCACCCGGCCGGCGACGACCGCGCGCTCCGCGCGTGTGCTCCGCCGTGGCGCGCAGCGCCCAGACCGCGAGCGCGCCGGCGACCGCCGCCACCGCGGCGGCTGCGAGCCAGGGAGCGGCCCTCATCCGCGCCGCGTGTCGTTCATGTCGTGTCTCTGCCTGCCGTGGACCACCGCACGGCGCGCCGCGTGGTCTCAGCGGGAACCGCCGTCGCGTTCACCGCGCCGCCATGCGCTTCAACTTGTCGTACAGCGCGGTGCGCGAGATGCCCAGCAGCTTCGCCGCCGCGGTCTTGTCCCCCCCGGTCGCGAGCAGCGCGGCGCGGATCGTGCGCTCCTCGGCCTCCTGCATGCTGATCACCGGCCAGGCCGACGCGGGCGCCGCCACGTCCGGGTTGCCGGCCGCCGGCTCGGGCAGCTGCAGGGCGTCCAGCTCGGGCCCTTCGCTCAGGATCGCGACCCGCGAGAGCACGTGCTCCAGCTCGCGCACGTTCCCCGGCCACGGGTAGCGGCGCAGCTTCTCGCGGCCGCGCTCGGTCAGGCGCAGCTCGCGGCGCTGTTGCTCGCCGAGCCGGCGCAGCATGTCCTCCGCGATCAACAGCACGTCGTCGCCGCGCGCGCGCAAGGGCGGCACGGTCAGCTCCGCGCCGGCGATGCGGTAGAACAGGTCCTGGCGGAACTGTCCCTGCGCGATCAGCGCGCGGACGTCGCGGTGCGTCGCTGATACGACCCGGACCGCGACCGGCCGCGCCTCGCTGCTGCCGACCGGACGCACGCTGCCCTCCTGCAGTGCGCGCAGCAGCTTGGCCTGCATCGGCAGCGGCATGTCGCCGATCTCGTCGAGGAACAGGGTGCCGCCCGAGGCCAGCTCCATCAGGCCGCGCCGATCCTCGTCCGCGCCGGTGAACGCACCCTGGACGTGGCCGAACAGCTCGCTCTCCATCAGTTCGGAGGGGATCGCCGCGCAGTTGACCGACACGAACGGGCCCTTGGCATGCAGGCTCTGGTCGTGCAGCGCGCGCGCGACCAGCTCCTTGCCCGTGCCGGTCTCGCCGGTGATCAGCACCGCAAGGTCGGTCGGCGCGAGCTTGCGGATCTGTTCGCGCAGGGCGCGCATCGGCGCCGACTCGCCGATCAGGTTGGCGACCCGCCCGCGCCGCATCGTGCGGTGCACCACCTCCAGGTTGCGCCGGCTGCGCTCGAGCTCGGCGGCGAGCTGCTCCTCGCGCACCATGCGATCGACCGCGATCGCGGCCTGGTCGGCGAGCACTTCGAGGTGCTCCTTCTCCGCCTCGCCGAACACGCCGGTGCGCCCGGCGTGCTCGACGTACAACGCGCCTTCGGTGCCCGAGGCCGACACGAACGGCACGCACAGCACCGACTTCACCGCCAGGCCGCGCACCGAAGGCATCTCCATCAGCCCGCGGTCGGCGCGCGCCTCCTCGGCGGTGATCGGCCGGCGCGTCTGGATCGCGCGGTGCACGAGCGAACGGCTGAAGGCATAGCCCTGCGGCGGCGGGTCGCCGGCACGGACTTCGAGGCGCACCCCGTCCTTGCGCACGACGAGCAGCAGGCCCGTGCGCGCGCCGGACAGGGTGACCGCCGCCTCGAGCAGGTACTCCATCGCGTGCTCGAGCCGCGCTTCGGAGGCGAGACGGCGGTTGACGGCGAGGAACGTGCGGAACACGCCGCGCGGGATCCAGCCGTCCGGACGGACCTCGGGTGGACGGGAAGCTTCGCTGGTGGCACGCATGTCGTCGGTCCGGTGGAGGAGAGCGAGAGTCTTGGCGAGTTCGGCACGCACCCGGTCACTCGCCGGCTCACCGGCGCGCGCGACCGCCTCGCGCGCGCCGCGTGCGTCGCCGGCGGCGGCCAGCGCCCGGGCGAGGAAGGCATAGACCAGGGGCAGAGATTCGCGCGCGCCGAGCCGTTCGAGCGCGTCGACCGCGTGCTGCAGGCGGCGCGCAGCCAGGTCGACGTCGCCGGTCTCCAGGCTCGCGATGCCGAGGTTGGCCTCGGCGAGCGCCGCACCGCGCGCGTCACCGACGTGGGCGAACAGCGCCTTGGCGCGCCGGTGGTGCTCGATCGCCTCGTCCGGTCGGCCGAGGTCCTTGGCGACCACGCCGAGGTTCGACGACGCAATCGCCGTGCAGCGCACGTGCCCGACGCTCTGCAGGAGGGCGAGCGCCGCCGCATGGTGCGCGCGGCTGGTCGCAAGGTCGCCTTCGCGTCGGCAGACCTCGGCCAGGTTGGTGAGCGCCGCGGCGCGCATGAACGGTCGGTCTTCGCCGAGGCGCGGCAGCGCGGCGCGCAGCACCGCGCCGGCCTCGGCGAGCGCGCCGCGGTTCGCGAGCACGAGGCCGAGCGCAACCTCGGCGTCGACGCCGCCTTCCGGTCCCAGCTCGC
>DATGPD010000187.1:0-2161 GCA_035305285.1 Planctomycetota bacterium | reverse complement strand
GACGCTCCGCCGCCGGCACGCACGGTCGTGGTCGCGCACCGTGTGCGGATCCTCGCTCCTGACGGCCGACCGATCTCCGGCCTCGACGTCCGGATCGCCGGGCGGCAGGCGAGGACCGACGCCGACGGCTGCGTTCCGCTCGCCGGCGAGTCGGACGGCCGGTCGCTGCAGAGCGACGGCCACCTCCTGCTGCAAGCCGGCACGCGCGAGGAAGGTGACGTGCGCGAAGCCGTGTTCGTGCTCGCGCGCGCGAGACGACTGCCGTGCACGGTCCTCGACGAACACCGCCGCCCGCTCGCGGACGTCGCGTGCGCGTGGCGCGTCCGCACGCCCGACATCGAAGGCCTCGCTCCCCTGCCCGGCCCCGAACCGGTGCGCGAAGGCGGCGCGCGCCTCGACGGCTCGACCGGCGCGAACGAGGACGCGTGCGTCGTCCCCGCGGTCGCGCTCGCGCTCCGGTTCACGAAGGACGAGTACGCGCCGCGCACGGTGGAGCTGGCGGACGACGGGACGATCCGATCCGAGGATGCGGCGGAGTCCACCCCCGACGGCTGGCCGCGAGCGTGGCTCGTCGATGACCAGCTCCGCGCCGGGCTGCCGATCGGCGAGCGACCGCACGCGTGGTTCGAAGGCGAGCGGCTCCACGTCGTCCTCGACCGAGCGGCCGCTCCGGCGTGTCGGATCGCCGGACGCGTGGTCGGCGCAGACGGCGCTCCGGTCGCGGGCGCGTTCGTCGGGATCCACGCCGACCTGGCGACCACCAGCGGCGACGAGGGCGCCTTCGTGCTGGACGTCGGGGCGGGCCGCATGCCACGGTCGCCGGTGCTCGTCGCGGCGAAACCCGGCCTGCGCGCCGCGGTCGTCGACCTCGCCCCGCGCCTGCAGGAGGCGCCCCGTGGCCCCATCGAGATCGAACTGCTCCTCGGCGGCGAACCGCTGGCGATCCGCGGTCGCGTCGTCGACGAGCACGGCAAGCCCTGCGCAGGGCTCTTGGTGTTCCCCTGGCAGAGCGAGGACCTCGGCGCAGCCGGCACGCCCGAGGACCTGTCGTTGCCCCCGGACGCCCCGTCGTTCTCGCTGGGCCTGAACGTCCGGCGAGCGATCGCGTGCACCGGCCCCGACGGCCGCTTCACCGTGCCCGGCCTGCTCGATCGCCCCTACCGCCTGCGCGTGTGCGCGGCGACGTCCTGGCTGGTGTGCACCACCGCCCCGGTGCGCGCCGGCAGCGACGTCGAGATCGTGCTGAGCCCCCAGGACTGCGACCTCGCCGTCGCCGGCACCGTCCGCGACCCGCATGGCACCCCGCTCGCCGACGTCGAGGTCGCCCTCGCCTACACCACGGACGAGACCACCGCCGGCCAGTGCGGCGGCGTCGTCGAGCTGGGACGGACCGACCGCACCGGCCGCTTCGCCGTGCGCCACGCGATGCGCGCAGCCTCCCTCCGCTTCCGCAAACCCGGCCACGCCCAGCGCACCATCGACCTGGCCCCGTGGTCCGGCGCCGACCTCGACGTGACCCTCGGCGCACTCTGCGAACTCCAGCTCGAGGGCGACCTCACGTGGCGCAGCATCGAGTTCCGCGACGCGCAGGGGGCCGTCATCGATGTCCTCGACGACGACCCGCACTTCCTCCGGCGCCGCACCCGCCTGTCGATCGGGCCTGACGGCCGGACCGAGCCGGTGTCGGTCGACGAGCTGGCGACGGCCGTCGCGCTGCTGGGAAGGGACGGAAGGCTCGTCACGCGGCCGATCCGATTGGTGGCGGGCAGGAGGAACGTGGTGCGGTTGTGACCGGCGCCGCCGGTGGGCGTGACCGTAGTCGAAGCCGCCAGCGGCCTCCGCTGGCTCCCGCCGGAAATTCTCCCGCGCGCTGACTCGGACGAATACCTGACGGTGTCTCCGACGTTGGCTTTTCCGCCCGAGTGACAGGGAGAATCATGAAGAGAATCGCGCTCGCCCTCCTTCTCGCCGCCGCGCCGGCAGCCCAGCCACCGAACCCCTGCCGCCTGATCGCGACGCATCCCATCTACGGACCGTTCGTGCAGATCGAGTCCGTGCACCTGTGGGGCACGATCGAACTGGTGCCGACCGCTGCGGGAGTGGCCATGTTACTTCGCACGTACTATCCCGCCGGAGGCGCGCTGCGCGAGCTGCCGATCTA